>JALTZE010000258.1 GCA_027051315.1 Micavibrio sp. | reverse complement strand
GTGCTAGTATTTATTGATTTTATGGTAAGGTTATTTCTTTTTGGAGTATATAGCAAGGGTGGATTTTGTTTATGAATAATATAAATTTTGTTAGAGTCGATAATATAGATGATTTTGCTATTGTTTCGGCTGATTTTTTTTCTGATTTTTTGAAAAAAAATGACAATCCGTTGGTTATATTGCCTACTGGATTTACTCCTTTGCCTTTTTATAAAGAAATTGTAAAACGATATAAATCGGGTGAAAAATATCTTAACAAATTTAGATATCTTGCCTTAGATGAATATGTTGGTCTTGCTGATGATGATTACAGGTCTTTTTCTTCTTGGCTTGGAAAAGAAATACTTAATCCTCTTTCTATAGATAGTAAAGATAGGATTATTTTTAATAGTAATGCTGATGATATAGATAAAGAATGTAAAAGAATTGATGATATAGTAAGTGAGAATGTAATTGACCTTGCGATAGTGGGGATAGGTGAGAATGGTCATATAGGTTTTAATGAGCCGAAAAGCTCTTTTTCTTCGAGGACTAGGAAGGTACTTCTTCACGAAAAAACAATAAAGGCTAATGCTGAATATTGGGGCGGGATAGATGAAGTTCCTAAAGAAGCGGTAACTTTAGGATTGGGAAATTTGAAGGAGGCCAAAAATACGCTGCTTTTGGTTTCTGGTAAAAGGAAGGCAGAAATTCTAAGGAAAAGTTTTTGTGCACCTGTAAGTGAAGATATTCCTTCTAGTTATTTGCAAAACCAGCCTAATCTTACCGTAATTGGTGATGAAGATGCTTTGGCTGAAATTATTTTTTAATGTTTTCGGTTTCTAATATTCCCATTGTTATGTGATAAGGTGTTGTTGCAGGCATAAAATCACTTTGTGCTGCCATGTCTTCATTTAATATTTCTATCCAAAATCCATCTTTATTAATATATTTTGTTATATCTATTTTTTCTTTTAGATTCATTATGGTGGCCGCTTTCATAAATTCTGTTATATGCCATATTCTTTTGTTTTTATCCAAGATATTTCCATGTTTATCCATTATATTAAAGATAGTATGATTATTTTTATCTGTTCCGAATTTATATGCGTAATCAAATAGATGTGATAAATAACAATCGTTATTAATTTGGGTTGTTTGTGTGTATTTGTTAAGAAGCCATACCCATTCATAATGATGACCTGTTTCTATTTTATGTCCTTTTTCTTTGTGTGGATTTAGTTCATAGTCAAAAAATTCTGTTAGAGTTTTTGTTTTATCATCAAAAAAATAATCTTTGAAAAGTTGATATATTTCATGTGCAGTTTCTAAATATTCTTCATCTGTGAAGAAATCATAGGCAAAAAGGCAGGCCTCAAAAAGATGCATATGGGGGTTTTGCCTGCGTATAGAGGTTATGGGGCTCATTTTTTCGTCAAGTGCTTCTTCAAATCCTTTATTTTTTGAACGGAAGTGAGTTTTTATAAAATTTAATGTATGCTTTGCGTTGTTTTTTGCGTGTTTTTCCCCTGTTAGATTATAGTAAAAAGCCATAGATAATATTACAAAAGCATGAGCGTAAAGGTCGTAATATGTATCTTTTGCATCTCCTTTTTCTGTTGTACTGAATATCCAGCTACCTTTTTCTTTACCTTTATATTTTGATGTTAGAAATTCATATCCTGAATTTACATGCTCTATAAGTTTTTTATCCGTACCTTCTTTTAGGGCGTGGCTGTATGTATAGATTTGCCTGCACTGACTAAGTAATCTTTTATATCCTGTATTTATAGGTTTTTGATTTTTATCAATTCTTTCATGAAAACCGCCATTTTCTTTATCTATAAAAGAGAAATACCAGTTTGGTATCCATATATTAATTAAATTATTTTTTAAATTTTCCATGTTTTTTTAATTATGGTTTGGCTGTCATTGCTATATCTATTTGTTGTTCTATAATTTTTAGCGGGACACCTTGCCGCAAAGAGATTATAGCACCTTGTAATACTCCTATAAGAAACATGGTATAATATTTTAGTTTTTTTACTTCATAGTTACCCATCTGTTCATCTGATTTTAGACAGTTAAGAATGGCTTCCCCCATTTCGAAGTAAAATTGATCAATTTTCTTACCACAATTTGTGGGTATTGATTCTCTGTGGGTTAGGCTGTTCATCATTAGGCAGCCAAATTCATCAGTGTTTTCAATATAGGATAGTAAGAAGCGTTTTATATTTTTCATGCTTTTTGGTGCTTCATAAAGAATATACATGCAGTTTGCGTCGATATTTTCTCTGTAATTATCAAGAGCAGAAAGAAATAATCCTTCTTTGTTACTAAATTCAGCATATAAGGAGTTGGGGCTCATTGATGTGGCTTTGAATATATCTCTCATAGATATTTCATATCCGCAAGCGCGAAATAATTCTGTCGCGGCATCAAGAACATATTGTTTATCGTATAAAGCTGGTCTTCCCATTTTCTAATCTAATATATTTCACCTTAATATATAATAATGCATGTTATTTTATAACAGATATTCCTTTTTATCCCTTTATTTATGTGTATCTGGATTTTCTAGGTCAAGCAAGATACGGTAATAGGGGCTGTTTTTGTTTGGTTTTATTGTTGATTTGTTGATTATATTTGTATTTTGTTTTAGCTGTATGATAAGTAGTTTGCCTTCCCCCCCGTTTATATCTGATATTGAATATGATTCAATTAGAGGGTCTTTTTGATATGCTAATTCTGTTTTTGCAAGCCATTTAGTGTTTTTAAGCTCAATTGTTAGGATATTTTCACTGTTGTCTATATCTGCTTGATAATTAAGATTATGGTTTGCATCAAGAACTATACGTGTTTTATCCTTGTGGTGTCCAATTCGCAAGGATATTACTGAAGGCTCTTTTGCATTAATTTTGGGTTCTTTTTTAATTTTCTGGCTTGTTTTTTTAGTAAGTTTTTGAGGGGTGTTAGATGCTTGTTTAGTATCTTGCTGAAAATTTTCTTGCTGGCTATCTTGTACTACAAGGCTATCTAGCTGCTTTACAAGTTCTTTTATATCTTTTTCTATTGCAACAAGTCTGATTATAGCAGGCATGAATATGTCCATGTCTTTTCTTATATCTATAACCGCATCTTCTACGCGTTTAATGCGTGCATCAGTATCATCTATTCTTTGAGAGAATATTTGTTCAAGCTGAATTCCTTTTGCTGGTTGCAAATTTTGTATCGATTTTAACCCTTCTGCCTCATCGGGGGGCGGGGTTGCTGAAATTTCATCAGGTGTGTTCATAGGTGAAATCGATAAAGGCTGCACTGAGGAAATAGGCATATTCTGTGTGTCCATATCAGAATTTCTTTTATTTTCAGTGTGTTGTGATGTTTTAGGTTTGTAATCCCCTATGATTTTGTCCAGACCTGGTATTTTTCCGCATGCTGAAACGACTAAAACGCAGGATATCACAAGGATACTGCGAATTACATTTTTCTTATTCAGCAAGCCGGTACTTGGCTTTATTGCCCTGGGTTTGGACACCATACAGGATAGACCTTCGATTGTTTCTGCAGAACGGGCGATTGCCCAAAAAATCGAATCGATTCGTATTAATTGTACTGGCTTATGATTCGTGGGTCAATTAATTATCACGTAAAAGTAACGTTTGTATTTTTATTGTACTGGAATAATGATTTCATCATATGTACGGCCTTTTTGGTCAAGGTCGCCTTCGTATGATACTCTTATTTTTCCATCATTTATTGCTTCTTCATTTATATCAATTTCTATAGTTCTTTTTTTAATCTCAGTGTAAATTGATACATTGTTAAGAATACCAATTTGTTTTTCTGTGCCATCTGGCTTTTCCCAAAATATTACCACATGTCCATTTGGAGAATGTATTCCTTGTCTTGTTAGGGTAACGCTTATTCTAGGTTTATTAGTTTTGGGATTGCGTTCTTTCATAAAATGAACATCTGTTATTGAAGCGGAGCTATCATATTTTCCCTGTCTTACAACTATGGGGATAGAAAATCCGAGATTAACCATAACTGCCAGCTTTGCTCCCCTTTCATTTGGTTCATTTGCTATTCTGTTAAACTCATCCTGATTTATGAGTTTCTGAAATCTCATATGCGCTCTATATTCACCATCGGGTAGGTCTGCTGGTCGTCTTAATGATAATCTTATTTTCTGCCGTCCATTTGGAGGGATTGTTACTTGTCTGGGGCTGAATCTTATCATGTCAGCTGGATTATGTTCTTTATCAAGTGGTTCATCTAGCTCGCTATAGGGTGCGCCTGTTTCATTTGCCTTATAGTACATCCATGAAATTCTGTATGTATTGGTAGTATTGCTTGTATTTATGAGGTGTACTTCTTTTGACCTGTCTTTTTCATCAAATATAATTTTTAGAGGTGTTATAGTAAGTTCTGCATATGATGTATGTGATAATATGTTCGATGCTGTAATTATGATTGTGATGATTAGTAATCTATATAGTTTTTTTATCATTTTTACCATTCCTGATATATTCTTAGCTTGTGCAAATTATATTCTAAATATTTATTAGTCAATATGTATGATATTGTTAGTAGCTGACCGTTATGTTTATTTGTTCTGAATATGTTCCGTCTGGGTACATTGTTCCTGAGCCTGATGTTGTTATGGTTGCTCCTGTTAGAAGAGTTGCATTTCCTGCCCCATCTGTAACTGGGCTATTATGTGTATTGCTATCAAATGTCATTGTTTCACCTGTTCCTGAGCCATTTATTGAAAGTAATCCTGTGCCTATGGTTATTCCCAAGGCGGTATTTGGAGGGAATCCAGTAAGAGTATATTCGCCATTATTACCTAAGGAAAGCATTATTATGTCGCCTGTAAAGGTTGTTGCGCCTGTTGTGCTTATAGTTATTGTGTGATTGCTTGTGTTGTTTTTTAGTACAAAAGTACCAAAAGAAATATCTTGAACTTTTGTTATTGTTTGGGCTGATGCCCCATATTGATTTAATATGAGTAAAAAAACAAAAATAAGTGATATTATTTTTATGATTTTTGACATTTTACTTACCTTTTTGTTTTTTATAAAATAAAACCCGCCGGCATTATTTGCAAGCGGGTTTTTAAAACTGGTTAATTTAGTATATTAATATGCTAATGTTAAGCTAAAGCTTCCTGCATATGTACCGTCTTCATATTGGTTACCACCTGCGACTGTAGTAATGGTAGCTCCCATATTAATTGTAACGGCACCTGTGCTATCAGTTGTTGGGGCTGCACTGGCATCATCTGTTATAGCACTTAATGTAAGTACTGGTGGAGATAAAGAGCAGGCACCACATGAAAGGTTAGCTAATGAGCTTGTTGTTAGTGTTAAAGTTGTTGATGGAGCAGCACCACTAACATCATAGACCCCTTGTGTACGTGTTGAAGTGTCAACATCGATTATTTGTGCAGGGGTATTATTTGTTATCGTGCCCGCTCCTAATGTTGAAAGCACAATATTTGCAGTATTGGTGCCAGATGTATCGGCAATGACAACCATTGTACCGAAATGCATAGGTGTTGTTTCAGCCAGTGTAAAACTGTTTGCAACGATTGCTGTTACTGATGCTGTTATATTCTCTGACTGAGCTTTGGCAGCGTTTGGTAACATGGATAAAGTTAATAAAATTGCACCGAAAAGGGTGCTAAAGATAGTTTTTTTAAGTGACATGTCTTTCTCCTCAATCCTTGAGTTGAATTAATAAAAACATCAACGTGCCTGCTTTCTTTTATTCTAAAAATCCTGCGGACAGTTTTTTGATGTACCTTATTATATAACACATTAAAAAAGTTAAATCATTATTAATTTTTCTTTTTTATTTAGTTTCATCAAAAAAGTAACTTTATTTTAATTATATGTATATTAGAGAGTGTGCTGTTATAGCCATAGACTTTCTGGGTAATTATATGTATATTGTGTGATAGCTGTTCTTGCCTTTACTCTTGGAAATCTTGTGAAGATTATGAAAATCAAAGAAGTTTTTTTGTTTAGTTTTGCGTTAATGCTCGTAGCAATATGTGCAGGCGCAAGGCTGTCTGCTGCTTCAGATGAACAGATAAGTAAGGATGTTTTACAAAATCTAGCAAAAAGATTTGTACACACTGTTAAAGAGGGATATTCGCAAGCAGACAAATTTATGAATAATGGAACTGGTAGTAAAGAAGGTGAATATATTAATTATATACCAGATGGTTCTGAATTAATATTTAATGTCAGGCTTGGAAAATTGTTGCTTGCAGATGATATTTTTTCATTTACAGAGGGAGGTAAGCTTTATCTTTCAATGCAGGATTTTTTTACTGGTGTTGGCTTTAAGATTAAGGTTAATTCAGAAAATGGCATTGCTGATGGCTGGTATATTAGGGAAAATAATCGGTTTTCATTTGATTTGGATAATAAAACTGCAAATGTAAATGGCAAAATATATGATATTTTAGATGATGCGTATAGAATAAGAGACGGTGATATATATATATTATCAGATACGCTTGCTCAATGGTTTGACATGGAAATTGCACCTGAATATTCAAGTTTGTATCTATCGATAAAATCAGAAAGAAAATTACCAATTCAAGAAAAGAAAGAAAGAAGAAAAAGAGGAAAGCCCGCAAGAGGGGAATTACCACCTGTTAAACAACCAAGAGTTAAAGAAGGTTACAAAATGGTTGATATTCCTAATATAGATGTAAGTCTTGGTACTAATTATAATAAATATAGCAGAGAAGCAAAAGCACGCATGGTTTCTAAATATTCTGTTTCTAGTGGGGGTGATTTACTTGGCATGACAAATCATAGTTATATATATGGCGATAATGTTAATGGAATGTCAGATGTTAGGACAAATTTTAGTAAATTTTCAGAAGATAGTAATCTTTTAGGGGAGCTTAAAGCTAAAAAAATTGAGTTTGGTGATTTAACACCAGTAAGGCAAGATTTGCTGATTAATACATCGCAGGAATTTGGGGCAAGGGTTACAAATAAGGATAAGAATCTTAATGATAATCGTACTACTACTTATTTTGAGGGGTATTTACCACAAGATTGGGATGTGGAATTGTATAGAAATGAAACTTTGGTTGATTTTGTTACGGTAGGTGATGATGGTTATTATAAATTTGATGATGTTCCGCTTTATATAGGTGATAATAATTTTAAAATTGTTTTTTACGGTCCTCAAGGGGAAATAAGGGAGGAATATAAAAATATACCAGTAACTATTGATACTATAAGCGATGCAAAAGGATTATATGATGTTTCATTGACTATGGCTAATAGGCAGACATATAGAAAAAATCGCGCTGTTAAAGAGGAAGATAATAAGCCACATTTTTCTGCAGTTTATGAAACTACTATTAATGGGAAGCAGCATATTAAAGCTGGAATAAAGTCTATTCCCAAAGATTTAGATAGGGAAAATTTTATTACAGGGGGATTTACTACGAATCTGGGTAATTCTTTGATAGATGTTAATGCTGCTTATGATTTAAAGGGCGAAGCTGGCATTGAATTATTAGGAAGACATAATTTTGGAGAACACAGATTTAAGGGTAAAGTAAACCTTGCTACTGATAGTTTTCTTGAAAAGCTTGGTAATTCGAACTCTAATATTTTGGGGGTTGATACAGCGGTAAGAGGACCTTTATATAAAAATAAAGAATTCAATTCAAATTACCAAGTTGATGCAACATATAGAAAATATTCAAATGGTAATGACCGCAAAGAAATTGCTGGTGTTGTTTCGGCAAGAGTGAAAGGAACTTCTTTTACAGATACTCTTAAATATGACCAAAGAAATGGGATAGAAAGTGATTATGAAAGAGTTAGAAATATATTTTCTGTAAAGGGGCATAATTTTGATGTTGATTGGAGAGCCTCGGCAGAATATGAGCTTTCACCTGAGTCTACTTTGCGCTCATTATATATTGATGCAAATAAACAGTTTATTCCTGGTTTAAAAGGAAGGGCAGAAATAGAGCATAATCCTAGTGTTGACTATACGGAAGGTACTTTATCGGTTAATTGGACTACAGAGCATGCTATTTATTCGCCAAGAATTGTAAAAGATAATACGGGTAGAACTCAGGCAAGTATGAATGTTCGTTTTGGTACATCGGTAGAACCATATAGCGGTGCTGTAAAAACAAGTGGTAAGCCTTTAATATATAGGGGAGGAGTTTCGGCATTTGTCTATTTGGACAAAGATGGTAACAGAATTTTTAATGAAGGGGATATGCCTTTGAAGAATGTATCTATAAAATCGATACATACAAGGCGTGATGCTTTTACAAATGAAGATGGTATCGCTTTTATAAAAGACCTTCCCGTTGATTATGCAACTGATATAGTTATAGAGCCTGGTAGTTTTGAAGACCCTTTTTGGATAAGTTCAAAAGAAGGGTATTCTGTTGTTCCTAGGGCTGGAGTTATTACAAAGCTTGAATTTCCTGTTCATATGTCAGGTGAAATAGATGGAGTTATTTATAAAAAAAGAAATGATGAAAGCTTGAAAGAAGTGAAAGGGATAAAGCTTCATCTTTATAATAGGAATGGTGATAAAGTGAAAACATCGGCTGCTGCTTATGATGGTTTTTATGTGTTCTCACAAATTCCGCCTGGGCAATATTATTTAGTTGTTGATAAGGAAGATGCTGATTATTTGAAATTGGCAAGACCTCTTCCCAAAGAAATTATTGTTGGTTATGAAGGTACAATACATTATGGAGTTGATTTAGTATTATCTGATGATGTTGATGTTGATTTTGATTTTTCTCCTGATATAGATGAATTTAGGCAGAAAAATGCTAATATATTATTTCCTAATATAAAGGGTAAAAGTGTTATTCTGAATTTAGGAGAATATAATTCAAATGTACTTATGGCTGTTGTTTGGCACAAGATAAGAACAAGATATCACGATATTTTAGGTGATGCTCTTCCTCTTGTTAAACCTTCGCAAAGTGTGTCATATGGAGATGAAGGGCATGTTTTAAGGGTTGTCCCTGAAACAGATGATTTATCCGAAGTAATCAGGCAGTGTAGAGCATTAATAGGAAGAAATATATATTGTAAGATGGAATTCCTTCCTATGGATAATAAAATAGCGGATTCAAAAATATGAGGTAATTTTACTTAAAGTAGAATTTTTCTAGCTTGATTTTTTTAATAATAATCCATTATATATTATTATCATCATTGTAAATAATTAAGGATTATATATGCAGCGTCTTCATCGTACTATATCTTGGGTAATGATTTTATCCCTTGTGAGCCATGTATTTTGCTGTGTTCTTCCTACTGTGGTTGGTATTATAAGCTTGCTTACAGGCTTGGGCTTTTTTTCTGTATATACCCCTTATTTCTCAGCTATTCATGATTTTATTCATAATTATGAATTTGGTATAATTATATTTTCTGCTGTTATTCTTGCTTTTGGTTGGGGCTTACAACTATATAGTAGGGCGGTTGATTGCCACAGTACGGGGTGTCATCATGAACCATGTGAGCCAAAGAAAAATCGTTCTTCGATAATGCTAAAAATAGCTACTATATTGTTCATTATTAACTTGGCTATTTTTATATTTTCTATTCATTAGTGGTTGGTTATCATTCGAGTTTTTGTAAAATTACTAACAGTCTAAATAGGTTAAGTAGCTAATAGTTTTTTTAACTTTATTTGATGTGTTCATATG
>JALTZE010000257.1 GCA_027051315.1 Micavibrio sp. | reverse complement strand
ATTCTGTATTTCTTAGAATGGCTGGATATAAATATAAAGATATTATAGGGCAACCGCATAGTATTATTAGACACCCAGACATGCCAAGATGTGTTTTTAAGCTTCTTTGGGATACAATTCAAAAAGGAGAGGAGATTTTTGCCTATGTTGTTAATATGGCAAAAAATGGTGACCATTACTGGGTTCTTGCTCATGTAACGCCTACTTTTGATTCGAATGGTAATATTATATCATATCATTCAAATCGAAGAGTTCCCGACCGTAAAGTATTAGAAGAAACAATTATCCCTTTATATAAAATGCTGCAAGATGAAGAAAATAGACACAGCAATAAAAAAGAAGGAATGAATAGTGCTTATAATATGCTTATAAAATTATTAGAAGATAAAGGGATTTGTTATGACCAATTTATTTTCTCTCTTGCAAATCCTAAACAGCCCGATGCGGCATAAAATTAAAGAAGGAGTCTTTATTAATGAATCTATCATCTCTTGAAAAAGCTAGATATACTTGTTTTGTTGCATTTTTGCTTTTGTTTTTATTGTTTTTTGAACATAATATAATGATTTTAGTTCCAGCACTAATCATACTTAATGCTGTTTGTCTATATCTTGTATTTAAGGCAAGTCGAGAAATAAAAAGAACCGAAACCATGTTCTCAAGACTTAAGAAAGGTGATTTTGAAGCCAGAATATTAAATATTGTCGAAGGAGGCGATATAGGAAGCTTACAAAATTCAGCAAATGATATGATTGACCTTGTTGATGCTTTTGTACGTGAAGCAACTGCTGTTATGGTTTGTGTAGAAAAAGAAAAATATTTCCGTAGAATTTTAGAAGATGGGATGCAAGGCAGTCTTCTAACGGGCTCAATTGTTATTAATAATGCTGCTGATGCGTTTGAAAAAGCTCAAAATGATTTTGCCAGACGTTTAGGAAAACTTACAGACGATTTTGATAGTAATATTGCTCATTTCGTTGATGACCTTGCAACTTCTACAAAAACTTTGCAAGAAACTTCTGTAAATTTGAATCAAGTGGCGGATAGTGGGGCAGAACAATCTAATGCTTTGATGAATTCTTCTGAAGCTGCTTCGAATAATGTACAAAGTGTGTCGGAATCAGCTGAACAGCTTTCTGAAACTATCAAAGAGATTACGCAACAAATATCTCGTTCATCTGAAATAGCTCAAGTCGCTGTTAAAAAATCAGAACATGCAACATCAGCAATAAATAGTTTACAAGGAACATCTGATAAGATTGGGGAGGTTGTGAATCTTATTCATGATATTGCAGAGCAAACTAATCTTCTTGCTTTAAATGCTACTATTGAGGCAGCTCGTGCTGGTGAAGCTGGTAAGGGTTTTGCCGTTGTTGCAAGCGAAGTTAAGAATCTTGCTGCTCAAACAGCAAAAGCAACAGAAGAAATTTCAGAGCAAATAAGTTCAAGTCAAAGGGCCACAGGTGAAACTGTTAATGCTATTGAAGAAGTAAGCAAAACAATTGAACAGATGAATGAAATAGCAATGTCTATTTCTGCTGCTATGGAAGAACAATCCGTAGCGATGTCAGAGATAGCCAGAAGCGCGCAAGGAGCATCACAAAGCACAGTAGAGGTTTCTGGGATAGTTGAAAAAGTAAATGAATCTGCTTCAGAAACAAAAGAGGCGGCAAATCATATAGGAAGTGCTGCAAATGATATTTCTGATAAAACTCTTAATTTAAGAGGAGAATTGGAAATTTTCTTAGCTAATATAAAAACTGCTTAAAAATATATTTTACCGCTATATTTATACTTCCGTTATATCATTACGGGAGTATTTTTTTTGATTATTAGTTATTATTATAGCTAAGGAAATGGTGGGCCCGGTTGGATTCGAACCAACGACCACTCCGTTATGAGCGGAGGGCTCTAACCAGGCTGAGCTACAGGCCCACTTTGTTTTTTTTGATTCTGGCTTTTGCCAAAATGCTCGTATGGTTTATATAATTTTGCAGACAAAGGCAAATGTTTTTTTAC
>JALTZE010000256.1 GCA_027051315.1 Micavibrio sp. | reverse complement strand
CTAGGGGATATAAGCCTATAAAAATATCTGCAATGCCTGTCTGTCCAATCAAGCATTGGTGCTACGCTTATTTCTTTATTATCTATTATTTTATTCATTATATTACGACCAAATATGCAAATTATACTTTTTAAATCTTTGTTGTATAGATAGCATATTTTTTATAAACTCAAACAATGATAATAAGACATATAAAAATTATATTCGCTATATTTGCTATATTAACATTTTGCTATACAGCAAATACACTTGCTGGTGAACAAACAAATAAAGGTAAAGTAACGGGAATGGATATTCCTCGTTTCGTATCATTGGGAAGCGACTTTATCTATGGCAGGTCAGGTCCAGGGAAGCAATACCCAGTAAAATGGGAATATAAAAGAAAAAATCTCCCAGTAGAAATTATCTATGAATATGATAATTGGCGCAAAATACGTGACCCAGATGGAACGGAAGTATGGATTCACAAAACCTTACTTTCTGGTAAAAGATACGGGATAATAATTCCAGTATCAGGATATAAAAATATCAATATGTATAAAAAATCTTCCCTTAAAAGCAACGACATATCAGCTAAATTAGAAAAAGGACTGATAGTAAGAATAGAAAAATGTGATAATAGAGCTTGTAAAATACATACATCAGGATATGAAGGTTGGATAAGCAGAAAATCAATCTGGGGAATTTATCCATATGAAATAATAGATTGATTTTAGATAAATGAAAAAAGAGCGATATTATTTTACCGCTCTTTTTATATTATATTATCTTTTTAAATTATGGAGTTGGTGCTAATAAGGCCTTTATTCTTGGTGGATAATTATCAACATCACCAATTTTATAAGATGGCCAGTTAGGGTCTGATTTTTGATGTTGTGCCCAATCAATCCCATCAATCGTAACTTTTTCATAGCTATTAATAACCCCATCATTATCAACATCAACTTCATGAAGATTTATAACTCCATCACCATCAAAATCATCAGTAGGAAGATTACCAGCAGGATATATATCCCGACGATTATATCGACCATATACCGCATGAAAATCCGAAATACCATCACCGTTACTATCTTTACGATTTATATCAAGCCCTAGAACGAATTCATCTCTATCCAGAACTTTATCGCCATCAGTATCAAGTTTTTTGTCAGGGTGAGCTATAGCAGCCTCTTTCCTAAATATAATACGCAATACTTCAAGAGGGGGATTTGAAGGGTTATATGATTTTAGCTCATATCTAGTGGCATTATCATCATATGGATTAAATGTTTCTGAAAGCATTATTCCTGTCTTAACAGGTTCACATTCTCCTGTAGCAAAATTATATTTTGCTGAATCTAGACATATTCCATATGAATTAGGGTCATTGATTGCTGGTCTTCCATCACCATCCCAATCATGGTAAAAATTATCACCCCATAAATATACAGTTTGATTGGCATAGTAATTTTCATATTCTCTTTTGTCTGATATTTTATCGCCATCACTATCGGAAAGATTTACATCAGTACCAAAATAGCATTCCGACCAGTTGCCTATTCCGTCGCCATCATTATCAATAAGAATTCCTTCTTGAGTATGTGTTTCAGGATATAGTTCATTACAGTTGCTAACACCAGTCTTAACGCTAAGTATCTGTCGAACTTCCAAAGGAGGGGCAAAAGCACTATATCCATCAGGCCATTTTGAGTCTGCTGGTTTTATAGGGATACAAATATTATTAGAATCAACTTTAAGGCTATTAAGGCATGCATCATGATTATAATCAGGGTCAAGCAGATTTATCTTACCATCTCTATCATTATCCCAAAAGGGGTCTGAATTATCGAATATTTCCTGTTTGTTATAGTAATTTATTATAGCATAATAATCATTTATACCATCTTTTCTGGTACTTTTAAAATGAGGATTAAGCCCAACCGCAATTTCATAACCATCAGCAAGCCCATCATTATCACTGTCGCTATTATTAGGGTCGGTTCCTTGTGCTAATTCTTCTGTATCACTTAATCCATCATTATCGCTATCAATAATCACATAAGAAGCACCACTAGTCGTACCGTTTTCATTAACCAAAGGGTCTGTGCCATTATTAATTTCATCAATATCACTTATTCCATCACCATCAACATCTATTTCCCCACTCTTGGCATAGCTAATATAATTAAGAAAAGCTGTAACAGACTCTTCATATTGTGCAGGAGGATTAGTAAGAAAGCTTAATGTTTCTAAATCAGCAAGTTTTTTTGTAAACGAATATTCATCTTTCCCATCAAATACAAAAAAAGCATCGGCAGGGATTTCACTTTTATATTTTTCTTCTTTCGCTCTGTTTGTTTCACCATAATTGAGGCAACTTCCATTTTGTTCAGGTATAGTCGCCATTACAAATAATCCCAAATCATTCTCACTTGAAATACCAACTGCGGGAACGGTTATTTTAAAATATCCCTTTTGTTCCACCTCAGCTCTGACAACATCTTTTGGATATGTCTTAATACTAGCTCCACCGACAAGGTGAGGTCTTGTACCTTCATATGTTTGTTTTATTAAATCTTTATAATTAGCTAAAACATACTCATCAAAGTCAAATCCATAATAAACGGTCATTGCACAATATGTGGGAGGAAAATTTATATCAGTAAAGTTAATAGATATTTGTTCTACAGCAGCAGAAGAATTACCACTTGCCATTACCATCGAAGCAGCCAATCCAATTTTTTTAGGATTAAATATATTTGTTAGTTTCACCCTTTATCTCCATTTTTAATCAAAAACTCAGTTTAAATTTTATGCGGCTATAATGTCCGCTAACTGGTAAGTAAAGATTTTGTTGAATAAAATCAAGTAATCTTTTCCATAAGCTTAATATTTTTCAATATCAAGAATAAAAATTAAAATGAGCATTTACCATCTTAAAAAATTAGATTAATATTTAAATATGATTCGAGTTATCTATAGGTAATAGGTAACTTATCCACACCCACCTTATTCGGCTACCTTGCTGAATTTTCAACATAAAATAGGTATTAATGTCTAAACAGGCGATTGACATACCCGAATTATCGGGATTTTTATATGCTGGTCTTTGTGCTGCTTCTTCTGATAATGAAAAACGCATAAATGCAACAACATCTGTTCAGATGCTTGCAGGAATGTTCGTGGAATTATCACTTATATTAGAAGAACCAGAAGAAACTCTCGATAATTTGATTGATGAAATGGTCATAACGCTTGGAAAAGAACCAGTAGATAATAAAGAGTGGGATTTTGCAACAATGCCACCGCCCCATATAACCGAGCATAACACTGAAAGTGGGCGTGATTACGCTAGGCAATATTTCGAAGAATGGGGAGAGGGAATATTCGAAAGCAAAGATATTTATATATGTCTGGCGGAACATTGCTTCAAAGTATGGCAAGAAGAAGGCTTTGAACTCCCCCAAATGCTTCGCTTATTTACTGAAAGCGCAATTAAATCCATGCAATATGAAATAGCAGCACAAGAACTTTGCGATATGGCAATAGAAACTAAAATGCTTAATTGTGGTTGGAGCCTAGGTGATTCTATCAGCGCACTTAGCGGAGCGGCAGGTAGAAGGCTTGCTTTAGCTTTGGATGATATAACAGCAGAAAAAATCCTACGCCCACAAAGGAAAGCCCAAGATTATCTGGATAATATAGTATATGTAATGACGCAAGAAGCTATTAGATTAGGAATACCACCAGGAACCGATTGGCGTTTGGGGCTTGCTGCTAATGATATGCCTGTTAATGCTCCAAAAGAACTCGTCGATGGTGCGGAAGAATTTTGCCAACCATTTTTTCAAATAACATCAATAGATAATATGCTAGACCAAGCCGTAGCCTGCGCCAAAGCAGCAGGTAGAATGCTCGCCGTGGCGGCAGGAGGAGAACTTCCAGAAATGGCTCCAGCCATTGCAAAACCACTAGCAATGGCAGCTATGCAAGAAACTTATAAAAGTGTTTTTGTAGAAAAAGCAATAGGCACTTGAAACTAAATTAATATCCGATTATAAGATAGCGTATAACTATCAGTTATGGATAGAGTTTTGATGTTTAAACAAGAAAAAGAAATATAAATGACTTTTGAACCAAAATCTTCATATAGCTACGAAGAAATAATAGAATGTGGAAAAGGTAACCTTTTTGGTGCTGGTAACGCAAAATTACCCTTACCCCCAATGCTTATGTTTGACCGTATAACAAACGTAAAGGCAGAAGGCGGTGCTTATGATAAAGGCTTTATCGAGGCCGAATTTGATATCAATCCTGATTTATGGTTTTTTAAATGCCATTTCGAAGGCGACCCTGTTATGCCAGGTTGTTTAGGGCTTGATGCTATATGGCAGCTTTTAGGTTTTTATCTCGGCTGGACAGGAGCAAAAGGTTCAGGACGTGCTTTAGGCTTAGGTGAATTAAAACTTACAGGACAAGTTTTACCAGAAGCAAAACTTGTAAAATACAGAGTCGATATAAAAAGACTTATAAATCGTAAGTTAGTTTTAGGTGTAGGTGATGGTCTTGTTACCTGCGATGATAAGGTTATATACGAAGCAAAAGACTTAAAAGTTGGTCTTTTCGATAACCCAAAAGCTTTATAATAAACTTTGAGGATTAGTAATTATGTCTGTAAATCAAACACGCAGAGTTGTGGTAACTGGTATTGGAATTATATCATGTATTGGTCTTAACCAAGATGAAGTTCTTGAATCTCTAAAGTCAGGGGAATCAGGAATAGTAGAAGCCCCCGAACATAAAGAAATAGGATTTCGTTCACAAGTTTATGGTAAAGTGCAGATAGATATTAGCGAACATATAGATAGAAAACTTCTCCGTTTTATGGGAGATGGCGCCGCTTATAATCATTTAGCAATGGAGCAAGCAATAGCTGATTCAGGGCTTGAAAATTCTGATATAATAAATGAACGTACAGGGATTGTAATGGGCTCTGGTGGTTCTTCAATGCGCAATCAGGTCGCCGCAGCAGATATAGCAAGAGAAAAAGGTACAAAAAGAATCGGACCATATATGGTTCCACGTTGTATGTCTTCGACAAACTCAGCAACTATTGCTACAAATTTTCAAATTAAAGGCGTCAACTATTCTATTTCTTCTGCTTGCTCAACATCAGCACATTGTATTGGTAATGCTGCTGAGCTTATCCAATGGGGTAAGCAAGATGTTATGTTCGCAGGAGGAGGGGAAGAGTTAGACTGGACATTATCAGCTCTTTTCGATGCTATGGGGGCAATGTCATCAAAATATAACGATACACCAGAAAAAGCATCACGCGCATATGATAAAGACCGTGATGGCTTCGTCATAGCAGGGGGGGGAGCGGTACTTGTTTTAGAAGAGCTGGAACACGCAAAAGCCAGAGGAGCAAAAATATATTGTGAATTAACAGGATATGGCGCAACATCTGATGGTAAGGATATGGTAGCACCAAGCGGTGAGGGGGCTGTACGCTGTATGCGTCAAGCTTTATCAACAATCAAAACACCTGTTACTTATATTAATGCTCATGGTACATCTACTCCAGTAGGAGATATAACAGAGCTTAAAGCAGTTAAAGAAGTGTTTGAACCTTTGGAACAAGATATGCCTTATCTTACATCTACAAAATCTCAAACAGGGCATTCATTAGGAGCAACAGGAGCGCAAGAAGCAATTTATTCCATACTTATGATGCAAAATAATTTTGTAAACCCTTCTATAAATATCGAAAATATGGACGAGGGAGCAGCAGGAATACCAATACCAACAAAAATAGTAGAGAATGTAAATCACCAAACAGTAATATCCAATAGCTTTGGATTTGGTGGCACTAATGCAACTCTTGCATTCTCAAAATATGAAGGCTAATAAAAAATGACAGAATTAATGAAGGGTAAAAAAGGTTTAGTAATGGGCGTTGCCAATAATCACTCCATCGCTTGGGGTATGGCAAAAGCTTTGCATGAACATGGTGCAGAAATGGCATTCACTTATCAAGGGGAAGCCTTTGGTAAGCGTGTAAAACCATTAGCAGAAAGCATAGGTTCTTCTATCGTGCTTGATTGCGATGTATCTAATGAAGATGATTTAGATAAAGTTTTTGCAGAGCTTGAAAAACAATGGGGTGAATTGGATTTTATAATCCACGCAATCGCTTATTCAAACAAAGAAGAATTGCAAGGACATTATGTAGATACATCTTTGGATAATTTTCTAAATACCATGCACATATCGTGCTATTCCTTTACTTCCGTAATGCGTAGAGCAGCATCATTAATGAAAAATGGTGGTTCTGCAATTACTCTTTCTTATCTTGGTGCAGAAAAAGTAATGCCTAATTATAACGTAATGGGAGTAGCAAAAGCAGCGCTAGAAGCATCAGTAAGATATCTTGCCGCAGATTTAGGAGAAAAAAATATTCGTGTAAATTCAATATCAGCAGGTCCAATGAGGACATTGGCAGGCGCAGTTATAGGCGGTGCAAGAACAACATTCAAATATAATACTATAAAAGCACCTTTATGCAGGTCAGTAGAACTTCATGAACTAGGGGGAAGTGCGCTATATTTATTAAGCGATTTATCAAGTGCCGTAACAGGAGAAAATCACTATGTAGATTGTGGAGTAAATGTAGTAGGAATGCCCCCACATGATAAGCTGAAAGAATTAGCTTAAAAAAAGTGACTATATATTCCTGTATTTCATCTAAAAAGTTATATCTATATGATAAATTAATTATAATCTATTAGATTCTCTACAATAATATCAGGAGTATCGGAAAAGAAACCATCAACTCCCCATCTTTGCAGCTCTCTTGCTTTCATAGGGTCGTTGATTGTATATGCAAGTATAGGTTTTTCAAATTCCATAAATTCTTCGACCTGTTCTTTGGTAACTTTATTTCCATCAATATTTATTGTTGATACATCTAGAAAATCCGCCAAATCTTTCCAATTTTCTGGAATTTCACCTTCCATTAAAAATCCTCTATGCCAATCATTCGCAACGTCCATAGCAGTTTGTAATGAAACATGAGAAAAGCTAGATATAAGAAGATTATCATGATTATCCCAATAATGGCTAAGTAAATCCAAAGCAACTTCCGCTGTTTCAACTTCTCTACCTTCGCAAGCTTTAATTTCAAGATTAAGCCCAAGGTCAAGATTAATCAAAAGCTCTATAACCTCTTCTAAACTAGGAATGGCAATCCCGCTAAAACTCTCTCCATACCAGCTCCCACATTCTAACTGCTTAATATCTTCAAACAGCATATCTTTAACATTGCCATGTGCATTAGTGGTGCGGTCAAGGCTATCATCATGAAAAATAATAGGAACTTCATCTTTGGTAAGTTTTACATCTAACTCAATCCATTTAACCCCTAAATCAGCAGCAGTTTTTATAGATTCTAAACTATTTTCAGGAGCATAACCAGCAGCCCCTCTATGTCCAATTACTTTTGGGAAATTTAACGGCATAATAAACTATCCTTTCAAATCGCAAAAGGCCGGAATAAGCACCGGCCTTAAATCATTATATTAGATTATACTATATAAACGTAGTAACTAAGCGCATTTTTCATCATTTTCTTTTTCAGAAATTATTTCTTCACCAGTCTCTTGGTCAACAGATTTCATCGAAAGCTTAATTTTGCCACGATTATCAAATCCGATAAGTTTAACCTTAACTTCATCAC
Organism: Micavibrio sp.; assembly: GCA_027051315.1. GTDB lineage: Bacteria > Pseudomonadota > Alphaproteobacteria > Micavibrionales > Micavibrionaceae > JALTZE01. The sequence continues at coordinate 2,086 of JALTZE010000256.1, read as the reverse complement.
CTTCATTAACAATATCAGTAGTTTTCTCAACTCTATGGTCTGCAAGCTCTGAAATATGAACCAGACCATCTCTATTACCCATAAAGTTTACAAAAGCACCAAAATCAACAGTTTTTACGACTTTTCCTGTATATATGGCGTTAAGTTCAGGCTCATCAGTTATTGATTTGATTATATCAACAGCCTTTTCAATAGCACAAAGGTCACAAGCAGCAATCTTAATCGTGCCATCATCTTCTATATCAATCTTAGTGCCAGTAGTTTCGATTATCTCACGAATAACTTTACCACCAGTACCGATAACATCACGTATCTTATCTTTATCAATAGTAAGAGTTCTGATTTGTGGTGCATTTTCGTTAACAGAAGCACGAGCCTGCGGTAAAGCTTTCTCCATTTCACCAAGAATATGAATACGACCGTCTTTAGCTTGATTAAGAGCAATCTCCATAATCTCTTTTGTAATAGAAGTTATCTTAATATCCATTTGAAGCGAAGTGATACCATCTTTTGTACCAGCAACTTTGAAATCCATATCCCCAAGATGGTCTTCATCACCAAGAATATCTGAAAGAACAGCAAATTTATCATCTTCTTTAATCAATCCCATAGCAATCCCAGCAACTGGAGTAGCAAGAGGAACGCCAGAATCCATCAAAGCAAGCGAAGTACCGCAAACCGTGGCCATAGAAGAAGAACCATTTGATTCAGTAATCTCCGAAACAACCCTTATTGTATAAGGAAATTCTTCTACACTAGGGAGAATAGGGCGAATAGCTCTCCATGCAAGCTTACCATGACCAATCTCACGACGACCAGGGCTACCCATACGTCCACATTCACCAACAGAATAAGAAGGGAAATTATAGTGAAGCATAAAACGTTCTTTATATTCACCTTCCAAAGAATCTACAATTTGTTCATCTTGTCCTGTACCAAGAGTATTAACAACTAAAGCTTGCGTTTCACCACGTGTAAATAACGCAGAACCATGAGCTCTTGGCAATACACCAACTTCCGCAACAATCGGACGAATATCAACAGTAGTTCTGCCATCTATACGACCTCCTGTTTCAAGTATCTGACCACGAACAATGCTAGCCTCAAGTTTTTTGAACTTAGCAATAACATCTTCTTTCGTAACGCCATTTTCTTCATCTGTATATTTTTCAACAGCAGCATCACGAACAGCAGAAATCTTTTCCTGACGATTTTGTTTAACTTGCTCTTTATATGCTTCACGTACATCGTCTTCAAATTCTTTTTTAACAGCCTCTGCCATATTTGCAATAGCTTCAGGAGTTTCGACAATATCCCAAGGTTCTTTAGCACACATTTCGGCAAGCTCAATAATAGCTTTGATAGCCACTTGAAATTCTTCCCAACCTTTCATAACAGCATCAAGCATCATCTGTTCGCTAAGCTGTTGAGCTTCTGATTCGACCATCAAAACTCCTTCGGTCGTTCCAGCAACGACAAGGTCAAGTTCAGAATCTTCCATTTCAGCAGTAGTAGGATTAATAATGAAATTACCATCTTTGTAGCCAACTCTCGCCGCAGCAATAGGCCCCATAAATGGAATACCTGAAATTGTAAGAGCAGCAGAAGCCCCAATCATCGCAACAATATCAGGGTCATTTTCCATGTCATGAGCAATAACAGTACAAACAACCTGAGTTTCGTTAAGAAAATTATCAGGGAATAGCGGACGAATCGGACGGTCAATCAATCTTGAAACCAGAGTTTCTTTTTCACTTGGGCGTCCTTCACGCTTAAAAAAACCTCCAGGTATTTTTCCTGCAGCATATGCTTTTTCTTGATAATGAACTGATAAAGGGAAGAAATCCTGACCAGCTTTAACAGATTTAGCAGCAACAACAGTACATAAAACAGAAGTGCCGCCCATAGTAGCAACAACAGCACCATCAGCCTGACGCGCAATCTTCCCTGTTTCCAGAGATACGGTTTTTCCTGAAAATTCAAACTCTTTACGATAAATATTAAACATATAATTATTTCCTTTTTTAATTAATATAAATAAAGCTTAAAAAGGAAAAACTGTTTTTCATCTCGGCGGACAATAAAC
>JALTZE010000255.1 GCA_027051315.1 Micavibrio sp. | reverse complement strand
TTACCATATTCATGAATTGTTTATATGCATATTGGCAAGCACCTCTGAAATCTTCTGGTGTTTTGTATATTGATTGCATATTTGTTTTATTTTCATGATTATCGTTAACTAATGCTATATATATATCTTCTTCTGCTTTACCACATAGATGTATCCAATCATGTTCATCAATAATAACATTGGCAAGATATGATACTTGTTCAATAGCGTGTCTATTCCTCATTTCGCTACCAACAAGGGTGCCGTCAATGTCCCATTGTATAAGTTTATATGGGCTTTTTTTATCTTGGGTCATAGTTGCTCCGTATAATTCAAAAATTTTTAAAGTGATGAATTTATATTGTTCTTTACATAATTTCAATATTTTTATGAAATTACTAACAATATTTATCCATCTTCAATGGATAAGAGGATTGATATGCCAGTTAGGATTCCGATTATGGAAGGTGTCCATGCAGCCATAAATACTGGTATTTGGTGAGAGGCTCCCAAAGCTTGTAAATAGCTTGAAGTGAAAAATATGGTAAAGCCTATGAATATTCCAGATAATATCAATATTGTATTTTCTTTTTGTCTGGGGGGACGCATGGAAACACAAGCGGCAAGCAATATCATAGCACAAAAAAGAAAAGGAACAGATAATAATGATTGGAAATGTATTTTGAGTTTTACAGCATCAAAACCCGTAGATTCTACTGTTTTGATATAGCTATTTAACTTCCAGAATGACATTGTTTCAGTATCAGAAAAGCTATCTTCTATTTCTTTTGCTGTTATTGAGGTAGGTAATTTATATTCTTTGAGGTTTTTTATATCGCTGTTATTTGCTTGGTGTATTATTACATTCTTGAAAATCCAGCTATTATTTTTTATAGAAGCTGATTTTGCATCTATTCTCTTTTGTAATACATCTTCATTATTAAAAAATATTACGGTTACGTTTCTAAGCTCCCATTCAGGTATCTTTATGTCTTTTGACCTTATAATGGCGTAGCCTTGTTTATTTTCCATCTCTTGTAGTAACCATAGCCCATCTTTAAATATTGTTACAATGCTGGAAGGTTGTCTTTGAAGATAGTTTTTTTCAAGATGCTCATATTTGCTTAACAATATTGTTCCGATAGGATTTATGATAGTTATTTGTATTATACCTATGAACATTGTTACGGCAATAATAGGGGATAGAAATTGCCATACAGAAAATCCAACAGATTTTACTATTACTAATTCACTTCTTTTATTTAATTGCCAAAATGTGAACATGGCGCTAAATAAAATTATGAATGGAGAAATTACCTGACCAATATCTATAAGTTTAAGTAAACCCATCTGCATGACCAAGGATATAGGGACATTATCGAATTTTGATGATTTTCTTATGAGTTCTATTACATCAAACATATATACTATGCCTAATAATATAAAACTTATGAAGAATAGATTTTTTAGATATATAGATATAAAATATTTACTTAAGGTTGGGCAAAATTTCATTATATTTTAGCCTCCCTCATCATATTTAGGAATCTTAATCTCAGTTTTTCACTTTTACTACTTAGCAAAAAGAGGCTTACTAGTGATGGTGTAATTACCAGAAAATACATTAAGAAAATTCCAAAATCAGTATTTCTTGCTATGTTATATGAGGCTATATACAGAGCCTGTACCAAAACAACACTGCTTATTGCTGCAATAATATTTTTTGTTTGTCCTTTTCTATCTAAAGTTCCAAGTAAAAGGAATGCTAGGCTTATAAGGGTATAACAAATTACTAAGAATGGGGTAATGATTCTACGATGAATTTCTATATTTATATTTCTTATATTACTTCTGTCATCGGCTTGGGTCATGTCAGGGTTGAAAAGTTCAATAAGTGTGCGTTCGTCTGGTTCTTTCCATCTTTTGTCTAAAGATGTTGTTTCTGATGGCATGTTGATTGTGTATTTATCGAATTTAAGTTTATTTAATGTTTTTTTATTTGGGTCATATTCTTGTCTGGAGCCATCATATAATATTACTTTATATTCACCATTAGATGATAATAATGTTCCTTTGCGTGCTATTATAGTCACGGGGTTTGGAAGTTCTTTTCTACTGTCATGAATCATTAAACCTTTTAGTTCGCCTTGTTTTGTCTTTTGTCTAATATAGACGGTAAAATTACTGCCAATTTGATTAAAAATTCCTTCTTTGAACAGGGCGATAGAATATTGTGCTTTTATTTCATGTTTTAATGATTGAAGATAATGTAGTGATTTTGGTCCTAGCCATGACATTGTAAACCACATTATGCTACAAAAAAATATAGCAAGATATATAGCAGGTCGGGCAAAATCCATTGGTGATTGACCAAAAGAACGCATTACGACGAGTTCACTATCCATTATCATGCGGTTATAGGTAAAAATTACTGATACCATCATTGCTATTGGTATTATTATTTCAAGAAATCTTGGTAAAGCAAGCATAGTTAGATACCAAAACATGCCGCTTGATGCTCCTGAATTAATTACAAGTTCAAGGAAACGTAATGATTGAGTCAGTAATATGATAGCAGCAAGTATAACAGCGATAATAATCGTTGTAAAAAATAGATATTTTATCATATAACGGTCGAATAATTTCATTTATTGCGCTATGTTTGTTTTCTAACTACCAATAACTTATATCAGGATAAAAAATGAAATCTACGAATATATCAATAAATTTTACAGGAAAAACTTCTAAAAAGTCAGATACGATTGTGATTCTGGCAAAGAAAGAAGGAGCATTATTTGATTGTGGTAATGATTTGGATAAAGAAATAAACGGGTGGATTTCTTATAATATAGACAATACACCTAAGTTTGAAGGTAATAAAAAGCAAAGTATGGTTTCTTCTATGCCTGTTGACTCCCAATATAATAAATTGGTTGTTGCTGGTGTAGGGGATGTTGAAAAATTAGAAGCAAAAGATATAGAAGTGGTTGGCGGTAACATATATACAGCTATAAAATCTATAGGTTCAGAAGAAATAACTGTTTTAGTAGATGGAATTGGTGAATATAAAGCAGATGATGTGGCAGCAAGAATTGCTTATGGTATTAAGCTTGCTTCATACAAATTTGATAAATATAAATCAGAGGCAGAAGATAAAGAAAAGGAAGAAACACTTAAAAAGGTAAATATTCAACTTTCATCATTTAAAGACGCGTATGAATTATATTCAGAGCTTGATTGCGTGGTAGAGGGGATTTTCCTTTCACGTAATTTAACTAATGAGCCTGCTAATAATCTTTATCCTGAAAGTTATGTAAAGATTATAAAAGAAGAGATGAAAGGGCTTGATGTTTCAATAGAAATTCTTGATGAAAAGAAAATGCAAAAGCTTGGTATGGAAGCGATATTTTCTGTTGGTAAAGGTTCTGTACGTCAGCCTAGAATGGTAATTATGAAATATATAGGTGCGGGAAAAAAAGATGCGCCTATAGCTTTTGTAGGTAAGGGGGTTACATTTGATACAGGAGGTATCTCCCTTAAGCCTGGGGCTGGTATGGAAGATATGAAGATTGATATGTGTGGGTCAGCAGTGGTTGTTGGTCTTATGAAGACGCTTGCTTCTAGAAAAGCAAAAGTTAATGTTGTTGCGGCAGTGGGGCTTGCTGAGAATATGCCTTCTGAACATGCATACAGACCAAGTGATATAATAGGTTCATATAAAGGTAAAACTATCGAAGTTATTAACACTGATGCGGAGGGTAGGCTTGTACTTGCAGATACATTATCATACGTACAGAAGAAACATAAACCTCATACAGTTATTGATTTGGCTACTTTAACTGGTGCTATGATGGTTGCTTTGGGGCTTGATTATTGTGGTGTTTTTTCTAATGACAATGATTTATGGAATGAAATAAATCAAGCAGGTGATAAAGTAGGTGAAAAATTTTGGAGAATGCCTCTGGATAAATCATATATGAATGAAATAAAATCTGAAATTGCTGATATTAAAAATATGGGTAGTAAATATGGCGGTGCATGTACGGCTGCTGCTTTCTTACAATATTTTATTGAAGATGGGGTGAAATGGTCGCATCTTGATATTGCTGGTGTTGCGCTTGGTAAAAAATCTTCTTCATTAATACCAAAAGGCGGTAGTGGTGGTTTTGGTGTACGTACGTTAAACCAATTAATCAAAGATAAATATGAAGTGAAATAAAATGACGGAAGTCCGTTTTTATCATTTACAAAAACAAACTGTTGAGCAGGCTTTGCCACTTATCATAAGCAAAGCCTATCAAACAGGCAAAAATATTATAGTAAGGATAAGTGAAGAAAAAGAAATTTCTAAAATAAATGATATTTTATGGAGTTTTTCTTCGGAGTCTTTTCTTCCTCATGGTAGTTGCATGGAAGATAATCAAGATAAACAGCCAATTTATATAACAAATAAAGGAGATAATCCTAATAATGCTGATATAGTTTTTCTTACCCATAAATGTATAGAAGATAGTCCAAGCAAATATAGTCTTATCTGTGAGATGCTTAATGGTAATGATAGTGTTGAAGTAGAAGATGCTAGGTTAAAATGGAAAAAATACAAAGAAGATGGTTTTGAAGTAACATATTGGCAGCAAGATGAAAATGGTCGTTGGAGTAAAAAAGCATAATATTATGTTCTAGGCCTAGATTCTATTTGCAATTAGCTGCATGTATTGTTAATAAGATTAGCGATGGAAAATATTTTACGAAAAGAAGATAATACTGCCTTGCGGGGGGATAGATTGCTGGATGTAGTGAATTTCCCTGAGGATTTTCGTGATTTTTCTAATGAGCAATTAAAAAAACTTTCTGATGAAGTTCGTGAAGAAATTATCAATATAGTATCAAAAACAGGCGGGCATCTTGGTGCAAGTTTAGGTGTGGTTGAGTTAAGTGTTGCCATACATGCTGTATTTGATACTCCTAAAGACCGTCTTATATGGGATGTGGGGCATCAATGTTATCCTCATAAGATTCTTACTGGACGTAAAAATCGTATGAATAGTATTAGGCAGGAAAATGGTCTTTCAGGTTTTACAAAAAGAAAAGAATCTGAATATGACCCTTTCGGTGCTGGGCATAGTTCTACATCAATATCAGCGGGGCTTGGTATGGCAATGGCAAGAGACCTTGCAGGTGATGATAATGATGTGATTGCTGTGATTGGTGATGGGGCTATGACTGCTGGTATGGCTTATGAAGCAATGAATAATGCAGGTGACCTTAAAAATCGTATGATTGTTATACTTAATGATAATGATATGTCTATTTCAAAGCCAGTAGGGGCATTAAGTCGCCATCTTACAAAAATTGTTTCTTCGAATCCTTATATAGGGGCAAGGGATATCGCAAAGCAAATGACAAATATTTTGCCTACTCCTTTGAAAAATGCGGCAGCAAAAATGGAAGAATCTGCACGTTTATCAATGGGGAAAGGAAGCTTTTTTGAAGATATGGGATTTTATTATATAGGTCCTGTTGATGGTCATGATATGGAACAGCTTCTTACTATTTTAAGAAATGTTAAAAATAGTAAAAGAGATGCTCCTATATTAATTCATGCTGTTACTAAAAAAGGTAAGGGGTATGCTCCTGCTGAAATTTCCAAAGACAAAATGCATGGTGTGGCAAAATTTGATATTGCAACAGGAAATCAGAATAAACCTAAAATTATTACGCCGTCATATACTAAGATTTTTGCTGATAGTTTAATAAAAATGGCAAAAAAAGATGATAAAATTGTGGCGATAACTGCTGCGATGGATTCTGGAACTGGTCTTGATAAGTTTGCGTATGAATTTCCTGAAAAAAGTTTTGATGTTGGAATAGCAGAGCAACATGCTGTTACTTTTGCTGCTGGAATGGCTGTTGAAGGATATAAGCCTTTTGTTGCTATATATTCTACTTTTTTACAGCGAGCATATGACCAAATTATACATGATGTATGTATACAAAATCTTCCTGTAAGATTCGCAATAGATAGAGCTGGATTAGTAGGGGCAGATGGTCAAACACATGCAGGAAGTTTTGATATTGCTTATCTTTCTTGCTTGCCTAATATGGTTATTATGGCTCCTTGTGATGAAGCAGAATTAGCATCAATGGTTGCTACTGCTGCTTCTTATGATGATGGTCCAATTGCTTTTAGATATCCAAGAGGAGAAGGAATTGGTAAAGAAATTCCAGATGAATTGGATATTCTTGATATAGGTAAAGGGCGTATAGTAAAAGAAGGTAGTGATATTGCCATTATTTCGCTTGGTACACGTTTAGGTGAGGTTCTTGCCGCTGCTGAAATGTTGCAGAAAAAAGATATTTCGGTAACTATTGCTGATGCAAGATTTGCTAAACCTCTTGATAGAGAAATGATATTGGAGCTTGCTAAGAATCATGGGGCTATTATCACCATAGAAGAAGGTTCAAGCGGTGGGTTTGGCTCTTCTGTGCTAAAGCTTCTTAGTGATGAAGCAATGCTTGATAAAAATCTTAAAATAAGAACTATGAATTTACCTGATTATTATCAAAATCAAGCTTCCCAAGATAGCCAGTATAAAGAAGCTGGACTTTGTGCAGAAAATATCTTTCAACTTGCTGTTTCGGTTATTTATAGCTAAAGAATCCTGCTATTTGGTCTTTTAGGTTTTTTTCGGTGATTTCTGTTACTCCTCCTTTTGGAAGTTTGCCTAGCTGGAAAGGGCCGTATGATATGCGGATAAGGCGGTTAACGGTTAAACCAATTGCCTCCATTACTTTTCTTACTTCGCGGTTTTTGCCTTCTTTTAATGTTACTTCTAGCCAGTTATTTTTTCCCTGTTCTTTTTCGAATTTTGCTTCTATAGAATTATTTTTTATTTCTTTATTTGTTATTTCATTTTTTAGGCTAGATGCTTTTTGGAAGATCTTTTGCAAAAAATGCTCTTTTTTGTTGTATGCATATTTTTCGATATTTTTAATAGCTTCTTGGAATCTGTTTTCTTTTATAAGTTTATCTATTAGAGAAAGCTGCTTGATATCTGAAATATTCGTTTTTGTCTGTTCATGTGTTATCATCTCTTTTAGTTGATCTTTGTCATCCGTATAGATTTTTATATCGTTAACTGCCCTGGTAACTGTAACGTAAAAAGAGTTGAAGTTTTGCATAGAAGAGTCCATATATGAGATTACTTTGTTAGTAGTCTGTCCCTGGGATTTATAGGAAGTGAGCGCATAACCGTGGTTAAAAAAGTTATATTCATTAATATTAAAGTTGATCTCTTTTTTATTCTCTAAAAGCACGATAATATTTCCTAATCTGTCTATATTTTTGATAATCCCTACGTCACCGTTGTTAACTCCTAAAGCTTTATCATTCTTTTCAAATACTATTTTCTCACCTATACTAAAATCTTTTTCTTTTTCATTGTAGGCTAGGATATTTGATGCTTCTTTTGCAAGATCTATCTTTTTTAATGTCCCTGTTTCATCTTCGAGGACCAGGCGGTTTTTTTCTTTATCGATACCGTTTACTCTATATTCGATACCCGGAGAGTTTTGAAAAATTATTGGTTGACCGATAGAGAAGTTTTGTGCAAAGAATTTTTGGGTAGGATTTAATTTTGCGGACTCTTTTATTATAAATGAAAAATCTTCTTGATAAATTTTCCCTTTCCTTTTTAATTCATCTCTTATTGCCGCATTGATCTTTTCTTTCATTTTGTTTGTGTTTGTAAGGATCAGGGTTGTGGAGAGCTCCTCTTTGCTTGAAACAATGGCTTGAGTTGAATTTTCATTACTGTTTAGATAATCTTTAACAATTCTTTCTACTACACCATCTTCAAAAGACTCTCTTTGGTATGCGTTTATTCTTTCAATCTCTTGAATTTTGCCGTTTTTGTCCAATATTTCAAAAGCTTTTTGGGCGTTATAGCTGTTAAGGTTTTTTACTGCTCTTTTTAAAATATCATCTTTTTGTCTAATGACTTCACTCATTTTAACCGTTTTCATACCGCTGTTTTGAAGCATAGAGAACGGATCTCCGGCTCGTATTGCTTTAAACTGTTTGGTATCTCCTATGAGTATCAGCTGGGCTTTTGCTTTTTTGGTAAATTCTACAAGTTTTTTCATATCTTTTATGCCTACCATTGAAGCTTCGTCTACTATCAGCTTAACGCCTTTGTAATCATCAATATTTGCATTCTTTATTCTATTTAGGAATGAGGCTATTGTAAAACTCTCAATCCCGGCTTCATCAAATGATTTCCCGGCTGTCTTTTTTTCTATTTCGGAAGCTGCTTTTCCGGTAAAGGAGAGACCTATAATTTTTGTATCTTTGTTTTTTAGATAATTTACCGCTTTTAGCATAGTAGTTTTTCCGGTTCCAGCATCTCCCTGGATTCCTATTATCTGATCCGTTGAAGATAGTATTAGTTTGGCTGCTCTTTTTTGGCCGTTTGTAAGTCCAACTCCTATCTCTTTTTCTAAATTTTTTGAATATTTTTCAACCTTCTCTTTTGCCTCTTTTAAAGATATAGTTTGAAATATTTTGTTTTTACCGCTTTTTAGGGCTTTTAGGATATATTTTTCAGATTCTAAAATCTCTTTGGTAGAGTAGAGTCTGTTATCTATTTTTATTGGTTTAAGAGGAGAATTTTCTTTTTGAGTTTTATCAAAAGCTTTTTCAAGCTCTTCAAGTATTATTGCATTATTTAGAGTCAGTTTTGCAGCTTTATCTAGAACTTTTTCTTTTGTAAAAATACTCTCTTGCTCGGTTAGCGCTTTTATAGCGTTTTTTACTGCTTTAATAGCTAAATTTTCTTTGTTTTCATTTTGTAAAATAGAAGTTTTAAATAAAGATGTGAAGAAATCTTTATCATATCCTATATTTTGCATTCTTTGAATATTTTTTTCTCTCACCTTTTCTCTATCAATTTCGCCTTTGTATTCCCTGGTTTTATAGGCTGCCATCTGTTTTAATTCAGATAGACTTTTGTTTGGGTATTTCTCTTTTAGCTCATTTAAAATATCGGTTTCATTTATCTGTTCGGATCTATTGGAAAATTCGTTTATCAAATCGTCATCTATTCCAACAATTTCAAAAAAGCCTTTATCCGGATCCGTTACTTTGATATCAATTTCCAGCTCTTTTAAATTTGCGGCAAGTTCGTTTCTGTAAAGCTGTCCCATTGCCATATAGTTTTTAAATATCTCCAGGCTCTCAATAGTTCTAAATTTGCCGTCATTGCTTTTTGTCATATTCATAATAACTGCATGAGTGTGAAGAGCAGGATCTACTATATACTCCTCATCTTTTTTTACCGGTCTTGCAATATCGTGGGTAAATTTGGCAATTATAAGATTTTTTGTCATCTCTTTTTTAAAATCTTTTCCTATCCTGGTATAAGCATAGTTTTCCTCAATTTTTTCCAGGATCTTTTCAACTGCATCTTCATGAGCTTTTTGGATTTTCTTTGCTTTATCTTCGTCAAACTTTTTAAGAGCTTCATACAAAATAGAAACAGATTTCGGAGCTGAAAAAGTAAGATCAAGTCCGGCTCTTTTTCTGTTTCCGTCTTTCTCTTTTACTTCTACAATTTGGTTTCCTTCTTTGTCTTTACCGGCCAAAATGTTTGTAAAATCATTAATATCAATACTTCCTTCCAATCCCAGCAGTTTTGCGCCTTTACCTTGCCAACATCCAATTTCACCACTTTTTTGATAATAGTTGTCTTTGCTTTCGAAAAAATAGTCTGTAGCTGTTTTAGAGTTAATCCAAACCGGATGAGAAATCATTGAGACTCCTTTGTTATCTACTTTTAATA
>JALTZE010000254.1 GCA_027051315.1 Micavibrio sp. | reverse complement strand
GGATTCTGTATATAAGGGCTGTTGTAAAACTACCTAGAATCATACCTATAAGAGCAGACAATGATAAAGCTATAATCATCTGTTCTATATCTGTAAAATTATCTAACATAATTAAATATTACAGCTGACGTCTTAATTTTGATAATCTGTCATAGACAAGTTCTCTATTAATTGTACGGCCTGCTCCATATAACGCATCGACCTCTAACGCTTTTTCGTAATATTTTATAGCATTTTTTGGATTTCTCATTCTTTCAAATATTATTGCAATATTAAAAAGATGCATTGCGTTTTTTGAATCCATTGATGCTGCTATGGAAAGATTTTTTATAGCCTCTTCATAGTTTTTTAAATCAGCATTTACGACACCAAGTTGAGCATATATTCCTGCATTATCCGGATATTTATTTTTTAGCTTAATTAGTTTTTTTAGAGCTACTTCTGGATATTGTTGTCTTATTAGACCAAGCATATTAACCATAGCATCAGAATTTTTTGGATTTATATCTGATAGTTGTTCATATATTTGTACTGCACGGTCATTTTGCCCTGTTTTTTGATAAGCCACAGCAAGCCCCATAAGTATTCTTTCATCACGTTTATTCTTTTTATAAAGGCTTTCATAAATATCTACAGCAGCATCATAGCGCGCAAGTTTCATCGCTCTTTTTGCTGCAACAATTCTTGCTTCTATCATATCAGTATCAGGGCTTTGCTCAACAACAACAAATCTTGAACCTGTTTCAACTGATGGATTTACTTTTCTAGGTCCTGTTTTTTGTATTTGCATTCCGTCTATAGAAGGAGGCGCGTCATAATAATTATCTTTTCTAACGTAATCATCTGGCGTCTTTGGTATTTCTTTAGTTTCAAATTCCCCTGATTCTTTAGTTTTATGGCTTTTTACTACATCGTTGTTTTCTTTGGCACGCGAAGTGTTATTGTATTTTTCTTCTTCTTTGACCTTTACTTCAACAGGAGGCATATCAATTGCTATGTCATTGGGCATAGCAGAATTATCAATGTTTTTCTCTACTATTTCTTCCTGTATTTCTTCCTGTGCGAAAGATTCTCCTGCAGTTTTAGTTTCTTCAACCTTAGTAGATGAGAAATTCTCTGTTATTACTGCAACATCTTCGGAAATATCATCTATATTTTCTGCTGCTTCGTTATTGTTATTTTCACTTACAATCTCATTGGGTATTTTACCATCAGATAGTTCAATATTTTCAGATATATCTTCTACATTCTTATCTTCTGTTATATTATAAGCTGTATTTTCAGATGTTTCCACTATTTCTTCTACTATTTCTGCATCAACAGAATCCGTAGGTAAGGCTGTATTAGCCTGATTTTCCTGATTATAAATTATTTCTGGAGCTGGAGAATCTATATCAAGCTCAACCGTTTCTTCTATTTTTGTATTAATAGGAGTATTTTCTACAATAGCATTTGGTGTAGTTACATTGGCGATATTATTACCAGAGGAATTTGATGATGAAAATTCATCTACAAGCTCTTTGATTTGAGGTTGTTGATATGCGTAATAACCTCCTCCGCCTATTGCTATCAAAGCGATAATTGTAAAAAACAAGGGTTTCGATGAAGATTTTTTTTGTTTTTGCGGTGGAATTTCTGATAATTCTGCTTCCAATTCTATATCGTCAAAATCATCTTTATCATCTTGTGATAATCTAGTTGCTTTTATTTCTGGGGTTTTATTTTTTTCTCCACCAACTGCTATGTCCAAATCTTTTTCAAAATCTTCTTCTATATCTATTATTTTTTCACTGCTATCCTTATGGGTGTTTTTTTCTTCACTCATTTGTTCATCCATAATTTCTAGCTCTAAATCTATATCCGATTTATTAGAAGTTTTTTGTTCAACTGCTTCTTGCTCTTTTTCAATTTCTAATTCAAATTTATCAGACTTTTTATCTTCAGTCATAATAAGACCCCTAAATATTTTAACCAGACACGGTGAATCAAAGTAAAGATTCGCAATTAAGAGTATCAGAAAGACATATAA
>JALTZE010000253.1 GCA_027051315.1 Micavibrio sp. | reverse complement strand
TGGCTATTCCGCATATTAAATCAGAAAAAATGATAAAAATAGGTGGTGGAGAAGTTACTGAAAATAAAATAAAAACTATAGTTGGTGGTGGTACTGGTCTTGGTTTGGCTTCCCTTGTTTGGAATGGTTCGGATTATGTTGCATGCGCTGGTGAGGGCGGGCATGTTACAATGGCTGTAAAAACACAAAGAGAGTTTGATATAATAAATATCCTGAAAAACAAATATAGGCATATTTCTGCAGAAAGAGTATGTTCGGGTAAGGGGTTGGTTAATTTGTATAATGCTATTTGCTTACTAGATAATAAAGGTAATCTTCCCAAACTTAACGGAGAAGAAATATCTGAAAGAGCGATTAATGGTACTTGTCAGGTTTGTAAAGAGAGCCTTGATATGATGTTAGTGTTTTTTGGAAGATTTGCGGGTAACGCGGCTTTGACATTAGGGGCGTTGGGGGGAGTTTATATTGTGGGGCTTGCTGCTAAATTTGGGGATTATTTCATAAATTCTGCTTTTAGAGAAGAATTTGAAGCAAAGGGGCGTTTTGAGAGTTACCTTAAACAGATAGCTACTTATTTGGTAACAGAAGAAGAAATAGCTTTTGTCGGTTTAGAGGTAAAATTGAATAGCATATAGACATTTTGGGTTAAGCAAACTAGACTGAATATATGTTTGTTTTTCGTTTATTGCTGTTTTCATTATTTATACTGGTTGTTCCTGTATATTCTGTTTCTGCGCAGAATATCCCTGCTCAGTGTTATGAACAATATGAAGTTATCTTTCCTCTAAGAGAACCTGTTTTTGATAGACCTTCATTATGGAGATATACAAAAAGAGAAGCGGGATTTGATAGTCTAATAGATACAGATATTGGAGCAAAGGGAAATATAATATCAGCAGGAGAAATCATATCATCTGATAATTCAGAAGATTTGAATATTTTATTTATGAAAGTTACACAAGATGGCAAAGTGGATATTTTAAAAGAGGATAAAAGAGCGGGTAGTCAGTCAGTTTCTTCGATTATAACAAGAGATAAAGATGTTTTAATTGCAGGTAATCAGCTTAAAAATGGTGTAAGCAAAGTAAGGATTTCTTATTATGATTATGAAGGTAATTTTTTGAGAGAAGAATTTATATCTGATAGTAAATATAATTTGTATCTTTCAAAAATTATTCCAGTAAATGATAGCAAAAATAGTGATATGATTATGCTGGTATGGGCAGAAAATAAAAAAATACCAGAAGATAATTATACAAGGATATATAGGGTAAGTAGTAAAGGGAACGTGATATGGAGAAGGTCTTTTATTTCTGGTGCACCAAATAGGCTTGATGAGATTATACCTATAGAAAATGGACAATATTTGGCAGCAGGATATTTGATAATAGATAGTAAAAGAAAAGTTGGCTGGTTGGTAAAGATTGGTTCTTTGGGGGAAATAATATGGGAACAAAATTATCCAAGAGGAAAGGAAGCTTTATTTAAAGCTGCTTCTGAATATAAAAATGATGGAAGTTATGTAGTAACGGGAAGTACAATTCCATATGGTAATAATGATAAAAGGGCTGGTTTTGTTATAAAAATTAGTAAAACAGGTGAAACTATATGGCAAAGATATTATACAGGTAATTATAGATATAGTGGCTATGATGTCAAAGCTCATGATGATGGGCGAGCAGAAATTATTATTGATGCGAATCCGCTTGAAGATTGGGGGAAGGGTTTTACTAGAATTCTTACTTTATCCCCTAATGGTTATTTATTAGATGATGAATCTTATGAAGAGGGCAATGATGCTACTATATTTAATATGGTTACAGATAAAGAGGGAAAGAGGTTTCTTGCTGGGAATACACAAAATGGATATTCAAAAAATATGATTGAAAAAGGTAAGAAACAAAAAGAATTTCTAGACTTATGGATTATGGCTATTCCCGCCTTACCTAATTATAATAATCCGTGCGTTACAAAAAGATATGGTAATATGAATGACTGATGAAAATTCTCAATTATATGTAGTTTCTGATGAGTT
>JALTZE010000252.1 GCA_027051315.1 Micavibrio sp. | reverse complement strand
CCAATGTTGCAAGCTCAGCACTATAAGACCTGCTGTCATGACCGT
The DNA here is from genome assembly GCA_027051315.1 of Micavibrio sp. GTDB lineage: Bacteria > Pseudomonadota > Alphaproteobacteria > Micavibrionales > Micavibrionaceae > JALTZE01. The sequence continues at coordinate 1,992 of JALTZE010000252.1, read as the reverse complement.
CTCCGGCATGGTAAATACGATCAGCTCCGTTTCCATATTCAACGATTATGTTCCGCAAAATTTCGAGCTTGCGGTTTAGAAGCCCATAACGATCGTATGCAAGATGCACATCCGAAATGATCAAAATCATTCAAAACTCTCGCAAAATTTTAGTCCAGAATTCGTCTCGCAACTACCATATCGTAATCATATTCCTGAACAATGGCTACTTTAAATTCCCCTCCAAACAAACCTGCTTTTTCTTCGCCGATCTCGACAGGTTTATGTTCTTGATGAACAATCGAAACACCCAGAGGAGCTTTCATGAAAGAAGCAAAACCGTCTTCTGGATTATCAGAAAAAACTTCAACACCTTCGCCAACCGCTTCATGGTAATGACCAGTCACTTCCCCGCGGGCCAAGATATTATCGTTTTTCTTATACATACCAACCTCCACTCTTATGTCAGAACTTCGGGAAAAATGCTCTTTAGTTTGTTCGTGTTTGCAGGAAAAATTAAAACATCGCCTTGTTGATAATAAGGCAGCCCTTCTTTTTCATCAATCTCAAAACTGCCTAAGCCATTTCGAAAGATGATGGCTTCTTCGACAGTCTCACAATCAGGATGTACAAACTCACAATGCTCAACATATTCGTGTTTTTTCTCATTTATCGGCAGAGAAGGGTTTTTCATCCTCAAAAAGCGTCTTTTTTCCATCGCTTTAGGGTCGTAATATTCGTAAAGGCAGTACATATCTTTGATGCCATAGCATGACTTCTTATCAATAAGCGTTACATCTGTCAAAGATGATAGAATTCTCGTCATTCCTAATTTCCATATAATCTGCCTTCTTATCTCGACATTTCTTTCCTCAAAGTAAATTTTTGGGTCAAGTTTTTCCTCTGGAGTCATTACAATATGTTCGGGCACCCTAACACCGTTAAGATAGTAGAATTTAGCTCTGCCCCACTCTACGGCAGGAGCACCATCTCTATGCAACTGACCTCTATCATTAAAATACAGGGCAGGCATTTTTATTAAAACGGCTTCTTTTCCTCCATCCTTGAAAGTGACAGGTATGCACAGACGAATAAATTTTAAAAAAGAAAAAGCCATTTCGACCATTTCTTTAGGAAATTCTTTATACTTGTCAACCTGTTCAACAAAACAAACAAATCTTACTAAATACTCGATAGAGTGATTTCTAAAAGAAAAATGGCTCCAAATAAACGGATAATTCTCCGTTGCAAGGTGTGGGCATAAAGTTTCAAAAGAAGATATAATACCCTTCTTTTTAACGCAGGAATAAAAACCATCCATAAGGAATAGAGAATCATGTATATCGAAAGAAAGCAAAAAGAGTTCGAATACCGGATGACTCTTAAAAAGCTCAGTATATTCTTCCGATAAAAAATACTCCGTTTTCCTGAGATAACTGTAAGAACCGTCAAACGGGCTATCAAACAAAGTGAATCTTGAAGGTATTACAACATCCTTTCCGGACATACCATGAGCATAACTCAGGAAGCCAGTTAAAGATTCTATCAACTCATTTTTGTATTCCTTAGAATCGGGATGAGAATAATTAAAAAGCCAATCCACAATCTCCCTGAAATCTAATTCGATATTGCTCCTCCTGATCAGTTTCATGGCTTTTTCTAACTGACGACCAAAAGAACCCGTTATTCGAAACATCACAATTTCCTCTCTCCGGCCAAAATCAGTCATTAGTCCTCGTCTTCTTCATCGAAATAATCTGCCTCATCGAGTCGATCATCTTCATCAGCAACACCTTCAAAGCCGCCAACAGGGTCTTCAACTTTAGAGCCCGTCTGCTGAATTTGCTCCTGATCGTCGGGATCAACCTTACAAATCATGATAACCTTCTTCATTGTAGCGATTAAGAAATTATTTGTTATCCCTTTAGAGGGTAGATAATTTCTATATTTCGCGAAATCGAATGATCGGTTCAAATTCGTATGGCGGATATTGAAGCACGAAAATATTTCCAT
>JALTZE010000251.1 GCA_027051315.1 Micavibrio sp. | reverse complement strand
ATATAGAGTTTCAGCACGTGATGTACTTTCAGTTATTGGTATACAAAATTCGGCTGATAATTTTGATATTAATGCTGAATCAAAATAGGCTGGGAATTCTTCTTCTGCTGGGCGAAAGATATAGGTTAGCATGATATTATCAGCATTTGAATGCAATGCTCCCCTTGCTATACGATAGTTTGTACCCTTGCCCTTACCATTTGAACCTGCTGATATTGCTTTGATAAAATCATTGGGCAGAGCGTAAGAATAGTTAAAATCTGCGATTGGGCTTTCGCTAAGCTGTGTTAGCTCTATTTGCCCTGTAGCAAAGCTCCAATTATATGATGAAAGCAAGCTATCTCTTACTGGTGCGAATAATGCTCCTGCTATTTCGGATTGTGCCGTTCCGTCATTAAAAGAGCTTATTGGTGCTGCTCCTAATCTAATTAAAGCGCGACTGGATAGGGCTATATCTGATAAAGACATGATATTTCCTTTTATGTTTTTGTTTATTATGAAATGATAAGGTTTCCCTCTGCTTTATGGTGGAAAAAGGAGGAGAGAAAATATTTGCAAAGGGAAAAGCCTTATCGTCCGTAATTGGTGAGGTGGACAATCAACCTATTAGACATAGGCTGTTACGGACACGGAAGAACCATCATTACCAGTTACGATATAGAATTTTGTTGACGGTGTACCGTCTGTATCTATATTTGTGATAATAAGGTCATTAACGCGGAGCAAATCTACTGCATTATCAAAATATCCTGATGTTTCAATGCTTGCGTCAATAGTTGTGTAGTGCCATAAGGTGAAGTTATTTGCGTATGCAAGGACGCTGAGGTCTGATGCTGTATATGCCATTTTATTTATTCCTTTTATTAATTAAATATGGTTAAATGATTACTTCATCGCATTCAATTTTTACGATTCCGTTTTCGTCGATTAAGGTTGCGCCTTGACTCATCATGTTATTAACAAAGTGAGCTGCTCTGTCGCCGTGCCATGTAATATCTGTTTGAACATCTGAACCTGAAGCATGTCCTATGGCTGTTTTATGAAACCAAAAGCAAGAACGCACTCCACCAGCATCAATTGGCAATCCTGAATGGGGTATCCATGTTGTACCCAACCATTCTTTTGCTTGTGTACCTTGCCATGGGAGCTCGTCTGAACCTATATAATCAGAATTTGCAAATTCATTGATTTTTAGAAGCTCGCTCCATTGTTTCCAGCCAACTACGGCAAATCTTTGTCCATCATCTGGAATATCTGTATCACCTAGTGTTTCAAAGGCTTCTAGAACTTTATCCCTTGTAACACCTGTATTATTTGCAGAAACTATATTTGTTGTTGAGCTATCCAAAGCATTGATAATAAGTTCATCTGATTTTCTACCAAGTGCATAAGCACCAGCATTTGCAATTACCTGACGTTCATCAATATTTACTTTAAGCTCATCTAGTCTGTCTATTCAATCACCTGCATAATAATCAGATAAGGTACATTCTACCGATGTATGGTCTAGATTCATAACTGGAACCATACCGTGAGTTGATTTGGTTGTTGCTACGCCCTTTCCTACTTTTTGGAAAGTAGTTGACGAGCCTTTTACATTATTTACTGTTCTTACTGTATTTCTTAATTTTGAACCCATTCTTTGATATGATTCGTGAACTTCACGTTCAAATTGCTTAACGAAAGCATTAGATATTGTGGTGGACATTTTTTTCTCCTTAGTTTGATTTTAAAAAAAGCAACACCGAGGTTGTCGTAAATCACGGCCTTTGGAGGTTACTGGTAGAAATATTAAAAAGGTTTAAAGGGCTTTGTTGAAATAGTTATCCTTTGTAAAACACCATATATGCAGTGTTTGATAAGATGTAAATCTTAATAATATGGACGCAATAATGGCGTTGATGTGATTAATATATAGGATTAAATTCCTACTGTTAATATTTTTTAATATTTTACTTGTTAGATACCTATTATTAAATAAAGATTTAAAAAAGCAGGTCAGTTATTTAATTAAAATACTGAAAATGTCACATTCTGGGTACTCCCT
>JALTZE010000250.1 GCA_027051315.1 Micavibrio sp. | reverse complement strand
ATTTCTATATTATATTTCCTGCCAGAAGATATTGAAAAAAATATTCAAATATCTGATAAAGAAATAAAAAATATATATGAAGAAAATAAAGATTTATATATAATTCCTGAAAAAAGAAATATTGAACAATCAGTATTTGAAACAGAAACTACCGCCAATAAATTCATAGAACTCCTAAAAAAAGGTGGAGATTTCAAAAAATTATCAAAAAAAGCCTCTGGTTCTGATGATGCCTTTATAAGTAAAGACGATTATTCGAAAGATGACCTTCCAGAAGATTATGCCGCAAAAGTATTTAAAGCCTCTAAACAAGATATAATAGGTCCTATAAAAACCGTGATGGGCTGGTACGTAATAAGGCTTAATTCCATAACCAAAGAAAGAAACCTAAACTTCAAAGAAGTAAAAAACGATATTAAAGAAGACCTTATACGTGAAAGACTTGCTGAAAAACTCACAGATATAGCAGATGAACTCGATGATATGATATCTTCTGGATACCAGCTATCCGAAATAGCAAAAGATAATAATCTCCCCCTACATTTAATAAAAATAAAGTCAATCGACCAAACAGGAAATAACGAAGAAAAAGAAGATAAACTAGAGATTTTTTCTAATGATAAACCATTTATTATTGAAACAGCCTTTGAATATTTTGAAGGTGAATTATCGAATACAATAGAGCTTTCCTCAGGTGGTTTTGCCGTTGTTCAAGTAGATAATATATACCCAAAAAGCTATAGAAAATTTGAAGAAGTCAAAAAAGATATAGAAAATCAATGGACAGCAGAACAGAAAAAAATAACAAATCTAATAAATTCACAAAAATATATAGCTGAGATAGAAACAGGTAAATTATCTCTAAAAGACCTTGCAAAAGATAAAGGGCTAAAATTTTTTTCATATAAAAAAGTTTCAAGGTCAGGTGATAATATAAAAAATAACAAAATACCACCAATCGCACTAATACAAATATTTAATGCTGATATTGGGAAGACAATATCTGTAAATATAGGGGATAAGATTATGCTTGCCACAGTAAAAGCAAATAAACTACCCGATATAACAAATACAAAAGAAGAAGAATATAAAGATATAATCCCCACAATACAGCAAGCAATGCAAGAAGAGCTTTACCTACAATTTTATAACTATCTTTCTAATGAAGCAGGTACAAAAATAAACAGAAGACTTCTTGATGCTATGTATGCAAGACAAGTTGAATAAACAAGGAATTATAACAAATCACTCAACTTAACAAATTTATACTTTCCTGATGTTTTGGCTTTCTCCACCCATTTAATCAGTACGTTAATAGTATTTTCTTTTGGATGTCCAATGGCGATAGCGACCCCTTTATCAAGGGCAATTCTACTCACCTTATCGAAAGAATTTTCAACAAATTTGATGTTTTCTTCATGGTCTAGAAAAACATCTCTTGATAAATTTTTAACACCATATTCACTAGCTGTTTCTGCTGCCACACTATTTTTAATAGTTTTCGAATCAAGAAAATAAATATTTTTTTCTTTTAGAATTTTCATCAATTTTTTCATCAATTTTTTATCTTGCGTAGCTTTGCTCCCCATATGATTATTAATACCCACATATCCTTCAAAACTTCCAAATATAACATCTATAGCCTTTACAAATTCTTCATCATTCATATCCCCTGATAAATAAACAGGACCGGGGTCAGCTTTACCCCCCAATGGCTCCATAGGTACATGAATAATAACATCTTGCCCTTTTTCTTTGGCCTTTTTCACATATTCATCAAGGTGAGGAGCATAAGGCAAAAACGCCAAAGTCATAGGAACATCAATATCAAGCACATCAAGTGTCTTATCCCTATTAATACCCAAGTCATCTATAACAATAGCAATCTTGGCAATATCTTCTTCCTTAACAACAAATTCTTTTCCCAACTTACCCCTATCATCTTTATCAACTTTTTTAATTTCAACATTACTTACAACATTTCCTCTTTCCGCAATTATTTTAACGTTATTTCCTATCGCTACCGCTAAATTTTTATCTGTATCAACGATATTATTA
>JALTZE010000249.1 GCA_027051315.1 Micavibrio sp. | reverse complement strand
TAAAACGTCTAGGCATAACCCCTACAATTAGAATGTCCGATAGTGCTGATTTTACTGGCAGATTAACAAAATATGATTTTGATATGGTTATACATCATTGGCAATCAAGCCTTTCACCAGGAACAGAGCAATATCTATATTGGAGCTGTGAAGCAGCAAAACAGCCAGCACGCTGGAACTATGCTGGAATTTGCAATTCTGCAATTGACGAAATAAGCAAAAAAATAGCAAATACAAAAGATAGAAAAGAATTAATAACATATACAAAAGCCCTAGACCGTATTCTTACATATGGTTATTACATGATACCCCTTGGCTATATTGGTAAAGATTTTGTTGCATATAAAAATAATATAAAAAGACCAGAAAAAACACCTATATATGGTATGGTGATAGAAAGCTGGTGGACAGAATAATAAACAGAATAATAAAAACATTGAGCATTATGGTCAGTACTGTTATCTTTTTACTAGGTTGATTCTATCTTAACACCATGGATTTTAAGTCATGAAGAAATTTTCTTTTATCATTACTTCTACATTAGCTGCTGCGGTTCTTGCCTCATGCGCGCCTAACGTCCCAACAGAAAAACTTATCGAAGCCAATGGTCAATATTGGCAAAGGATAGATGTTGCTTCTGCTCTTTACCTCAGAGGACCAAAAGCACAACAAACATTAAACGAAGATATCGCCCGTTGCGTTACTGATATAAATACTCTAGCACGCGTAGGAGCAATTAAAGAAGGCTTCCCCGCTGATAGACTTCCCAATGGCAGAATCCCAGATGAATATACTCCAGAAGGTCAACTTGCCCGATGGAATACCCCTAAGAAAGATGGCAACAAATATTATGAACATCTCCAATATCATGATTTTGAAGGCTGCATGACTTTCAAAGGCTGGGAAAGAATTAAATATGTTCCTTATGGAGTTTCCGAAGAAGCAAAAGACGTTTACTATGAAACAATGATAGGTGAAAAACGCCGTACAAGAGCGCATCAAAGAACAGAAGAGCCTCTCATAAAACCAAAAAAAGATAATATGCACTTAAATGAATAAAACAAAGCCCGCAAAACGGGCTTTTTATAGATAACCATATATAAACCACAAAATATGCAATTATCTTTCAGATTGGCTATAGTTATGACTTTGCACAAAATTAGATATAACTTTCTTAACCTCATCTACTTCCAAAGAAATCATCAAAGATTTATCTAATGTTTTTGGATTATATCCTTCAAAATCAATTAATTCATCAAATGTTTCAGGAGTTCTAGCTATTGTTGCATTTTCTCCCCATGCTCCATATATATGAGAGTGACTTGCCCCAAACAAACCAACAGTTTTAACCCCAGCAGCCGCAGCACAATGCATTAAACCTGAATCATTACCCAAATAAAATTTACATTTTGCCAGACAAGCCGCCGCTTCTGCTGGATTTCCTTTTGCTATCAAATTAATTCTGCTATTTTCTGGCAATGAATCATAAAGCTTATATGCCTCTTTTTCTTCACCTGGCGCGCCAAAAACCGCAATTTTATAACCTTCAAAAATTCCATCTTTTCCTATCAACCATTTGGCAATTTCAATAAATCTTTCTATCGGCCATGTCTTACCTATCCAATTTGCAGTAGGACCTATCCCAATTACTTTATCATCTGTTATTAAACTATCAGCCTTACTTTTTTGATTATCTGAAAACCATAAACGAGGATTTGGTACATAATCAAGCCCCATAACTTGTGCATTTTGCTCCACTTTATGCTTATTTTTATCGATATGAGAACTAAAAATATAACGCTTTTTTGCCATAATCAATCTAGATACAGCACTATCACGCAAATCAACAACAATATCCCACTTTATTCCAACAACTTGCCTCCACAATTTAAACCAATGCCCGTGAAATTTTTCTTTTTTCAAAACAATCAATTTTTCTACATTGGGAACAGCCTCAAAAAATGATTTAACCAAAGGTCCACACGCCACAGTAATTCTTGTATTAGGATAAGTTTTAATAATATGATTAAGCAATCCCATGGATAACACAGCATCACCA
>JALTZE010000248.1 GCA_027051315.1 Micavibrio sp. | reverse complement strand
ATAATAGATAGATATGAATAAAAATAATGTCATATTAACAATACAACAATAAGTTATTATAATACCTTATATTTAACCAATTGAAAATAAACACTAAAATAGTGATTGTAAAAAATATATTTGACATCAGATTAAAAATACTCCATAAACCCATCAACAAAGAATTTAACTCTAATATTAAGGGCAAAGATAGATGAAAACCTATTCTGCAAAACCTAGTGAGGTTGAAAAGAAATGGTTTATAGTAGACGCCGAAGACGTAATACTAGGACGTATGGCAGCTATTATAGCAAACCGTTTAAGAGGAAAGCATAAACCGATGTTCACTCCTCATATTGATTGTGGCGACCACGTAATAGTGATTAACGCTGAGAAAGTAAAACTAACAGGTAAAAAGCGTGATGCTGATAAATTTTATTGGCATACAGGTTATCCAGGTGGAATCAAAGAACGTTCAAAAGGTCAGATTCTTGATGGTAAACATCCAGAGCGCGTAGTTGAAAAAGCAGTTCAACGCATGATGCCAGAAGGTCCAATGGGACGTAAACAATTTGGTAATCTTCGCGTATATGCAGGTACTGAACATCCTCACGTAGCACAGAACCCAGAAGTTCTGGATATAGCGTCAATGAACGAAAAGAATAAAAGGTAGGCATAATCATGGCTAAAACAGAAATAGTAAAAGACCTAAAAGATTTAGGTACATCTTCTTCCGAAAGTGAAACTACTACACAAACGGCAAAGAAAGAAAAAAAGATAGACGCACAAGGCCGCTCATATGGTACTGGCCGTCGTAAAGATGCTGTTGCTCGTGTATGGATTAAACGCGGAAGCGGTAAAGTAACAGTTAATGGCAAAGACCAAGCTGATTATTTTTCTCGTCAGACACATCTTCTTATCCTTAACCAGCCCTTTCTTGTTTCAAATAACGTGAATAATTTTGACGTTATCTGTACAGTAAAAGGCGGTGGATTATCAGGACAAGCAGGCGCAGTAAGACATGGAATTTCAAGAGCTTTAGAAGCTTTTGACCCTGAAACAAGACCTTCACTTAAAAAAGCAGGAATGCTTACACGTGATTCTCGTAGAGTTGAGCCCAAGAAAATCGGTAAACACAAGGCTCGCCGTACTAAACAATGGGCTAAACGTTAATCAAAAGATTCAATGGCAATCTTTTTGCTTTATACAAAATTCCAGATGTCCCGCTCTTGCGGGGCATTTTTTTTATAGCTATAAATAATACTTATAAAAATAACATAAAGAAAAAATAAGATGAAAAATATAATCTTTCCATATAAAGGCATAATGCCAAAAATAGATGATTCCGTATTTGTCGCTCCTAATGTCGCAATTATCGGAGATGTAAAAATAGAAAAGGATAGCTCCATATGGTATGGTTGTTCAATCCGTGGTGATGTAAATGATATAAAAATAGGAAACAGAACAAATATTCAGGATAATACAGTAATTCACGTAACTACGGATTTAAAAGGAACATATATAGGTGATGATGTAACAATAGGACATTCAGCAGTTCTTCACGCTTGTGATATTCATGATTTTGGCTTTGTCGGAATGAAATCCTGTATAATGGACGGTGCAATAGTAGAAAATTTTGCTATGGTTGCTGCAGGCTCATTGGTAACCCCAAATAAAGTGGTCAAATCATATGAATTATGGGCAGGCTCTCCCGCCAGATTTGTAAGAAAATTAAAAGATGAAGAAATAGAATATATAAAATGGTCAGCCCCCCATTATGTTGAGCTAGGAAAAGAACATAAAAAAACTTTATCTTCCTGTTATTAGGGTACTGCTCCTAAGACTTTTCTTTGAAATATGTTGTAAGCCATACCCATTTTTTTCCAACAGCTTCACAAAATTTAAACCACCCGCGTGTAATAGGAAATAAAGCTTTCTCAATCCCTGAAAGAGCAACAGATTTATCAAATCTTTCTTCACCAATAGAAGACTCCATAGATAAATCTTGTACAGCAAGACCAGGTTGAATTATATAGCTTCTTATCTTTGTTTTCCATGCATGCCCTATTAAGGTATCAATCGGTAAATAATTCTTATCCATTACTTTTAACATGGATTTAGCCCCTTTTTGTGTAATCACATATGCATGAGCTCCACCAGGGGTGGTCGGTATTCTAACTATCCAATAATCATCAAATAAATGAGTAATTTTACGCCTTTTATGTTTTGCTACTTTAGGGCTGCCAAGAAATCTTGCTATTTCGAATTTATCACCAATTTTTGAAATCTCTTTAATCGCTCTTACAAAACTTTCTTTTAAGATTACATCATCTTCCAATATCAAAGCCATTTCCAGATTGTTATCAACTATTTTCTCATAAATTCTTTTATGTGAAAGCAGGCAACCTATTTCACCACCTTTCATATCACGTCCAAAATATCTAAGTCTTTTCTTCCTGTTATATGCTTGATAGTCTTGTACATCTAAGCTCCTTCCATCAACAGCATCAAAAAACTCAAATTCAATCCCCATATCACCAAGCTGTTTGCTAATCCAATCACGCCTTTCCTGAGATTCTTTTAAACTAATAACAAAAGTGGGTATATTGGTACAATTCAATTTAACAATCCTTATATATTTATATATTGTAATAAAAAAATGACATTGCCATATTTTTGGAAATAAGAAAACATGAATAAATCCCTTTTTGACTTTGATAAAGAAGACGCAAAATCCAGACATAAAAAATTGACAGAACAAATACGTCACCATGACCGCAAATATTATGCAGAAGATGAACCAGAAATATCAGATGCTCAATATGATAAATTAAGAATAGAGCTAGAAAAACTAGAAAAACAATATCCAGAACTGGTAACAAAAGAAAGCCCAACCCAAAAAGTTGGAATATCCCCAGAGACAGCTTTTACAAAAGTAAAACATTCCGTGCCAATGCTTTCCCTTTCAAATCTTTTCGAAGATGAAGATGTGCATGACTTTATACAGCGTATTCGTCGTTTTCTAAATCTACCAGAAACAGAAAATATAGAAATAGTAGCAGAACCAAAAATAGATGGTCTTTCATGCTCTTTAAGATATGAAAACGGAAAATTAGTAATGGCAGCAACCAGAGGAGATGGTACAGAAGGCGAAGACATAACAGATAATGTAAAAACAATTAATGATATCCCCCATGAATTATCAGATACCCCTCCGGAAATACTGGAAGTTAGGGGGGAAATATATATGCGGCGCGATGATTTTGCAAAACTTAATAAACAGCAAGAAGAAAAAGGGCAAAAAATATTCGCAAATCCCAGAAATGCAGCAGCAGGCTCAGTTAGACAACTTGATAGTAAAATAACCGCAAAACGTCCACTTAAATTTTTTGCTTACGCTCTAGGTGAACATAGCAAAATAATATCAAAAACTCAGTGGGGAATAAGAAATAAATTAGAAAAATACGGATTTAAGAAAACTGAACCTGCATATTTATGTTCTAATATTGATGAAATAATTAAAACATATCATCATATTCTCCAAACCAGAGCTAAACTCCCCTTTGATATTGATGGTGTAGTTTACAAAGTTAATCGTCTTGATTGGCAAGAACGCTTGGGATTTGTTGCTCGCTCACCACGATGGGCAACCGCACATAAATTTCCTGCTGAACAGGCCGTAACAATTTTAAGAAAAATAAAAATACAAGTAGGAAGAACAGGAATATTAACACCAGTTGCAGAACTTGAGCCTATAACAGTAGGCGGAGTCGTGGTATCACGCGCCACCTTACACAACGAAGATGAAATTAAGCGTAAAGATATAAGAGAAGGCGACCACGTAATAATCCAAAGGGCAGGTGATGTGATACCACAAGTGGTATCAGTGTTAATGGAAAAAAGAAAAACAGGCTCAGAAGAATTTATTTTTCCTGACCATTGCCCTGATTGTAAATCATTAGCAATAAGGGAAAAAGGTGAAGCTGCCAGAAGATGCACAGGCGGATTGATATGTAAGGAACAAGCAGTATTACGTCTTATTCATTTTGTATCACGTGATGCATTTAATATCGAAGGGTTAGGCGATAAAATTATTCGCAGTTTCTGGGAAGAGGGGATAATAAAATCACCCGAAGATATTTTTAAAATAGAAGAAAAAATAAAATCAGGACAATTAAACCTAAAAGACCGAGAAGGATGGGGAGAACTTTCACAAAATAATTTAATCGAATCCATTAATTCTCGTAGGAAAATCCCGCTTGATAAATTTATATATGCACTGGGGATAAGGCAAATAGGGCAGGCGACATCAAAACTTCTAGCAGCTAATTATCACGATATAGATAATCTTGTTACAAACATGAAAAACAAAGAGGAAGAATATGAAAAACTATTGGAAATTGATGGAATAGGGGAATCAATGGCCGATGATATTTTTGGATTTTTCGCAGAACCTCATAATTTAAAAATAATAGAAAATCTTAAAAAAGAGCTGGAAATTATCCCCTATCAAACTATTGATATAAATGATTCAAAAATTGCAGGCAAAACCATAGTTTTTACAGGTAATATTTCAATAAGCAGGTCAGAAGCAAAAGCACAAGCAGAAAAACTAGGAGCAAAAGTATCAGGCTCAGTATCTAAGAAAACAGATTATGTAATAGCAGGGCAAGGCTCAGGCTCAAAGTTAAAAAAAGCGCAAGAACTAGGCGTAACAGTGCTTAACGAAGATGAATGGAAAGAACTTTCTTCATCATAATTTAAAATTAGTTATAAAATTAGCAGCAAGTTTCGCTATGCTTCTTTTTAAGCTCATCAAATCTGTTTAAAGCATCTTCAATCTGTTCAGGGTATTCTCTACGCTCTATAAATTCACCACCACCAGTATTTCTTGTCATGGAAAGGTCAAGAGCATGTGCAAGCTTTTCAGCTATGTCCACGTCTTCTTGTTTTAAAGCCATATCAAGCGCAAATAAAATCCTATCGCTCATTCTATGATGATTTAACTCTTCAAGTTTCATAATCTATACCTTTCAACTTTTACAACAAAATCTTTGATAATATAATGGCATTAGCTACTTTTATCAATCAGTTATAACATTATCGACCAAATCATCAAAAGAAGCAAGAAACTGGTTACGTATGTCATCTTTTTCCATCAAAATTTCATGAAAACAATCAAGCTCAATCAGGGCTACATTAGGAATAATATTAACAGCCTTTCTTATTTTACTATTACTCACTAATTTTTCTTTTTTTGCCAAAGCAATAAGAATAGGTAATTTAGGTGCTTTTTCTTCTAATTCTCTAAAAAGCCTTCTACATGATTTTAAAGCATGATAAACCCAACCAAAGGTAGGACTTCCAATCCTTAATTCCTTATCTTGTTCCATCCAGTAATTATGTATCTTAAATCTAATAGGGTCGCTGGAAAAGAAATTATTTACATTGCGTTCATTCATAGATTTGTCAGCATCTCCACCACCATAAACATATCTTTTGCTTATAGCTTTATTATGAATAAAAGAAATAAAATCTGATATAGAATAAGGCATAGAGCTTATAATCTTTATCCCAAACATGGGAGCAGAAAAAGCAGCCCCACTAAAAATATCAGGATATTTCATTAAATATCTCATACCAATATTTCCACCCATAGAATGAGCAAGTAATATAAGCGGCAATTCACCACTATTTGGAATGATTTTTTCGGTTATTAAAGAATGAAAATCATCTATATCCTTATCAAAATCATCACAATGACGTTTATCCATATCATTTTCAAAATATCGACCTGACTTTCCCTGCCCATACCAATCAATAACATAAACCCCCAAATTTCTTGATAACATATCACGAGCTACTTCAAAATATTTCTCTCCATATTCAGTAAGACCAGGTGATATAACCACAATAGCAAAGGGATTTTCAGGTAAAACACAACCATAGCGAATATCTCTCCCGCTAACAGTTTTTATTCTTCCCCAATTCCAGTTATCAGGCTTTGTAAATCTTTTTTCTAATTCCATAAAATAATTATATCAAAAGCAGTTATGAACAACATTAATCCATAGCCTTGACGATTTCCTCCGTCATTTTTTTAGCATCACCTAATAACATCATTGTGTTATCTGCAAAAAACAGCGGATTATCTATACCAGCATAGCCACTACCCATTGAACGTTTAACAAATAATACTGTCTTGGCTTTTTCCACATCTAAAACAGGCATACCATATATAGGAGATGAAGGGTCATTTTTCGCAGCAGGATTAGTCGTATCATTTGCCCCGATAACATAAGCAACATCAGCTTGGGCAAATTCTCTATTTATATCTTCCAACTCAAACACTTCATCATATGGGACTTGTGCCTCTGCCAGCAAAACATTCATATGACCAGGCATTCTTCCCGCAACAGGATGTATTGCATATTTTACCTCAACACCTTCTGCTTTTAGAATGTCCGCCATTTCTTTCAAGACGTGCTGAGCCTGAGCAACGGCCATACCATATCCAGGAACAATAATAACCTTTGAAGCATTTTTCATTATAAATCCAGCATCTTCGGCAGAGCCAATTTTCGCTTGCTTATTTCCATTATCCACACCAGCAATAGCATTATCTTCGCCGCCAAAACCACCAAGAACAACACTCAAGAATGAACGATTCATGGCTTTGCACATAATATAGGAAAGTATAGCACCAGAAGAGCCAACCAAAGCTCCAACAATGATAAGAAGAGGATTTTCTAAGGTAAATCCAATACCAGCAGCAGCCCAACCAGAATAACTATTAAGCATAGATACAATAACTGGCATATCAGCCCCTCCTATAGGAATTATTATCAAAACACCTATAAGCAAAGCCAAAGCAACTATTAACCAAAAAACAGTAAAAGATTGTGTACCACATAAAATAAATACAAGTACGAGCAATAATATACCCAAAGCAGCATTTAACTTATGTTGATGTGGAAAATTCACTGGTTTACCAGAAATAGTTCCTTGTAATTTCCCCCACGCGATAATAGAGCCTGTAAAGGTAATAGCACCAATAGCAACCCCCAAAGACATTTCTATCAGGCTTATAAGTTTTATATCATTTTCTGGTGTTAAAATTCCATAAGTAGCAGGGGAATAAAAAGCCGCCGCCGCAACAAAAACAGCGGCCAAACCAACAAGAGAGTGAAAAGCAGCAACAAGCTGGGGTAGGGCGGTCATCTCTATTTTATTTGCAATATATGCACCTATTGAACCACCAATAATAATTCCAACGATTATCAAAAACCATGAATTAACCAGTAATAAAGTAGTAATAATTGCTATGGTCATACCGCTTATACCATAAACAACGCCTGACCTGGCTGATTCTGGATGAGATAATCCCCTCAACGCCATAATAAAGCAAACAGATGATACTAAATATGCTATAGGTGCTAAACTTTCCATTATTCCTCTTTTTCCACTTCTTCTTTAATTTTCTGATTTTTATCTTCTTCATTTTCAAATTCTATAATTGAATCCAATTGCTCTTTTTCTTTTTTTGCAGATTCTTTGTTCTTTTCATAAATTTTTATATCTTCTTGTTCGGAAAGATTGGCAAGATGTTTAAATATCTTAACCATCATATCTTTTTCTTCTTGTACTATTTTGTTACCAAATCTTTTGTGAAATTGTATAGTAATAATATTTTTTGCAAACGGCATCATAAAGCCAATAACTTCCTCATTACCGACATAATAATTTACAAGAACCATACTAGCAGGTGGTTCAACATCTATACGTTTTTCAGTTTCAAAAACTTTTATCGCTTTTATTTTTGCTTTATGCCCAATTTTATTTAGTTCATCAATAAAAAGAAGCATAGAATTAACCTGCCCGTTCATAAGGGCATTTCTTTCCGATAAAGAAAAAGGTGTTTTTGTTACACTAAGGCTTACAAGCTGATGCCATGCTTCTGGTTTTTTTAGATTTGGTACATGATATTCAACATTAAGAATAGTGTCATTAGGGTGACCAATCAGCCTTATATCAGTATGACCAAATGCTTTTGCTATCCATTTATAACCTTCTGCTATTATTACATCTTCTTTTTTTACTTCTCCAACCAAAGTAACACCATTAACAACACGTTTTTCAGGTTTTTCCTTTTGTTCATCTTTATCTTTATTTTTATTTGCAGGATTTTCTTTGGTTAATCTGCTATCCGAAGCCAAAACAATATTGCCTGCACCAGAAATCACCAGTACAGAAATAATCAGTACGGATAATAACGAAACAAACGCAATTTTTGTTCCAGTTAGCAAACTATTTCTCCTTTTTCTTAAACATATGAAGCATTCTTCTGGTAACGATAAATCCACCAAAAATATTAACAGAGGCAAGTACCACAGCCAAAAAACCCATAAATACAGAAAATCCACTCTCCGCAAGCCCCGCAGCAAGCAATGCCCCAACAATAATCACAGATGAAAGAGCATTAGTAATTCCCATAAGAGGGGAATGCAAAGCAGGAGTAACACGCCACACAACATAATAACCAACAAAACAGGCAAGAACAAAAATTGTTAAACCATTCATAAAAAAAGAATGGTCTACAGCAGAGCTAGTAGAAGCAGCATTACCAACTTGAATTGCTACTTCTTCGGCTTGTTCGGCAAGCTCCTTAGCTTTATTTGCTAATTCTGCTGCATAATCAACTAATGACATTTTATCATCACTCATTTTTTGCTATCTCCTTTTTTAGCTGGAGTCTTTTTTGTTGTTGCTTTTTTTGTAGTAGTTTTTTTCTTCACTATATCTGCTTTTTTCGCGGAATCCTTACTTTTTTCTTTTTTCTTTTCTTCTTTTTTAAATGATGAATGAACTACTTCCCCATCATGAGTAAGTGTTATTCCTTTGATAATTTCATCATCATTATCAATATGAAGATTTCCTTCATTATCGATAATAATTTTTAGAAGGTTGAAAATATTTCTTGCATATAAGGATGAAGCTGAATCCGCAATTCTGCTTGGTATATTACTATGCGCAATTATAGTAACATTATGTTTTTTTACAACTTTTCCTGCTTCTGAAATGGTACAATTTCCTCCTGCTGGTGCTGCCATATCAACTATCACAGAGCCAGCTTTCATGATTTTTACCATATTTTCATCTATAAGCTTAGGAGCAGGACGAAAAGGTATAAGGGCAGTAGTAATAACAATATCTTGTTTGGATATAGTATCTACGATAAGCTCAGCTTGCTTTTTTTGATATTCTTTTGACATTTCTTTGGCATAGCCACCCGCTGATTCTGCTTGTTTAAATTCATCATCTTCAACAGCAACAAATGTAGCACCAAGCGACTCTACTTGTTCTTTGGCAGCAGGTCTAACATCCGTAGCACATACAATAGCACCAAGCCTTTTGGCAGTAGCAATAGCCTGAAGCCCAGCAACACCAGCCCCCATAACAAAAACTTTTGCAGGAGGAACAGTACCAGCCGCAGTCATCATCATAGGAAAAGCACGACCAAAATATTCACAAGCATCTAAAACAGATTTATAACCAGCTAAATTCGCTTGCGATGATAAAACATCCATAGCTTGCGCTCTGGTAATTCTAGGGACAAGCTCCATTGCAAAAGAGGTTATATTTTTTTTAGCTGCAATATCTATGATTTTATTATTATTATGCGGAGCAAGCATACCAAGTAAAATGGTATTTTTTTTCATTTTTTCGATAATTTTTGTATCAGGAGCCTGAACACAAAGGATAATATCCGCTTTTTTAATTACTGCATCAGAAAGTTTTACGATATTAGCACCAGATTTTTTATATTCCTCATCTTCAAAAGAAGAACCAATACCTGCACCACTTTCTATAGATAAATCACACCCCATACCGACCAGTTTTTTAACTGTTTCAGGCGATGCGCTTACTCTTTTTTCATCTTTATCAATTTCTTTAACTACTAAAATATTCAAAGTCACTTTAATATCCCGCTTATGTTTAGCTATCACCCGTAAAGATGA
>JALTZE010000247.1:8623-10006 GCA_027051315.1 Micavibrio sp. | reverse complement strand
ACACACACACACACATACACACACACATATACACCCACACACACACACACGAATCGTCAAAGAACATGTGATACATGTTGTTATTGTAAGATGTAGAATAGGATTTGGTGGTGTGCAACCTGCTCTCCTATATCAGGAAACACTGAAAGGTGTTTGACAGATGAGAAATATAGTGTGTTTGAGGTGTGGCGGATCCCAGGGTCGATAACTCACAGTGGACTGAGTTTATTTTTGTGGTTTTGATGTATTCAAAAACTCTAATCCTCACTTCATTGTTTTCATGTATTCATTTGAAAGATTTTAGTCAGGTGGATTTAGAGTGGTGAAGATCCAAAACACCCCCCCCCCCAGATAGATCAAAAATAAATATATTAACATATTAAGGCAATATATTTTCTTTATATTATTTGCTGAGCTTTATGGTGAATAGAGTATAGCTGTTACCTGAGTATTTAGCATCTCTTACGCATCTAGCTTCAGTACCAGCATTATTAAATACAACTGTTCCTTTTTGTGATTTACAGCTTTCACCAAATGTTTTGAGTAATGTATTTCCTCTATTAGATGATGAATGTCCTTTTTTATAATGGCTTGTGTTTATACTTTCATTTTCTGAACATAAAAGGCTTTGTCCTGCGTGAGCATGAGATTTATATCCGTTTGGGTTGCCTGCACAGCGGGCGGATAATATCCTTTGGCGTATATCTGGGTCTCTGTTGAATTGGAATACAGCATCACCACAATATTTTTTTGGCATCCATTTATTATCTGCACATTGTCTGATATATTCATCATTTGCATATGAAATATATCTTAAATAATCTGCATATGTATAATCAGTACCATCGGGATTTTTTTCAAACCTATCATTTAAATCATTATTAACTAATAATGACCTCACATATTGTTGGTGGGGCATTCCTGTAAAAACCCTTTTAATTTTTGCATTTTTAGGGGTAATTCCAGTACAATCTTTAATTGCTGTATTTGTTATTGGATTATATTTTGCTTTTGCTTCATAAACAAGACCATTATACTCACCAGCGGCATTTAGACAGCCTTCTGCAATAAATGAGGGAGGGGCTTTTAACGTAGCGGAGTGATGAACTCTTGCATCAAAGTTGTAGCCAACCATGCTAGCAGGAGCGCCGCTATTATAAGGGCTTGGGCTTGATGCGCATCCGAATAAGGTTGTTAAAGGAGCTATCACTGCAAAAGCTTTTGTTGCTAAGTTTATATTTTTACTAATAGTCATTTATATCCACCGCCATACATGTATTTTCCTTTTTCAATCCCTTATAGGCACTTAATAAACTAGGGTATGGGCTATGCGGATCTGGAGAAGCTATTATTGTTTCAATCCCTTATAGGCACTTAATAAAC
>JALTZE010000247.1:8141-8613 GCA_027051315.1 Micavibrio sp. | reverse complement strand
TATCTATATCTTCAACAAATTCTGCATTATCTTGAATAAATCTGAATCTTGCATCGGCATTTTTGCCCATAAGCTGTTCTACTAAATCGTCAACTGCTTTATAATTATGACTTGTATTTACTTCATTATCTTCTTCGATAGCTTCGGTTAGCATCATTGATGCTCTGGCATCGGGGAGTGTTACTCTTAATAATGTTCTAGTGTCTGGGTTCATTGTTGTTTCACGCAGTTGAGCCGCTGGCATTTCACCTAATCCTTTAAAGCGGCTAACGTCAACTTTCTTTTTATTTTTAAAAAGGGTTTTTATTAGTTCTTCTTTATGTTCATCATCTTTTGCATATGCACTTAGATTTCCGTTTGCTAATCTGTATAATGGAGGTTGAGCTAGGTATAAATGACCTTTTTCTATTAACTCTTTCATATGAGTGTAAAAGAATGTAATTAAAAGAGATGCAATATGTGCCCCGTCGAC
>JALTZE010000247.1:0-8131 GCA_027051315.1 Micavibrio sp. | reverse complement strand
ATATTGAAGTCTTTTCCAGTACCACAGCCTAAAGCTTGGGTTAAATCTTGAATTTCCTGATTTGCCTTGATTTTTTCTTTTGTTGCGGAAACAACATTGAGGATTTTACCACGAAGCGGTAATACAGCTTGGGTTTTTCTGTTTCTTCCTTGCTTAGCAGAACCCCCAGCGCTATCTCCCTCTACTATAAATATTTCTGTTCCTTCGGCATTTTGTTGCGAACAATCTGTAAGTTTTCCTGGTAATCGTAATTTCTTAGTTGCGGATTTTCTGGAGGTTTCTTTGCTTGCTCTTGCTCTTTTGCGTTCTTCGGCGCGTTCTATAATTTCTTCTAATAAAGCTTTTCCTGAGGCTGTATCTTGAGTTAACCAGTGGTCGAAATGGTCTCTTATTGCTATATCAACCCATCTTGAAACTTCTGAATTTACTAGTTTTTCTTTTGTTTGTCCTTGAAATTGCGGGTCTTTTATAAAAACGGAAATAAGGATGTTTGCGCCACCTGTTACGTCTTCTGCCGTTATGGTGGCGGCTTTTTTATTTCCTATCATTTCCCCGAAGCTTTTTAATGACCTTGTTAGGGCTGTTTTAAGACCTGTTTCATGACCGCCGCCGAGTGGAGTTGGTACAGTATTACAATAAGAATTGATAAAACCATCTGCTGCCACTGGCCAAGCAATGGCAAATTCTAACTTTCCATTATCATCTGGCAAAGAGATATTTCCACTGAATGGTTGGGCTGTGAAGGTTGGTTTGTCTTTTATCTTTGCATTTAGATAATCTAAAAGCCCATTAGGAAATTTAAAAGTTTTTTCTGTTGGTATGGTGCTGTCATCTTTTAAAAGGGAGGGGGCGCATTTCCACCTTATTTCTACGCCACGAAAAAGATATGCTTTAGATTTAGCCATTTGATAAAGCCATGAGGCTTTAAATTTTGCTTTTTCACCAAATATTTCAGGGTCTGGGTGGAAAAATACGGTTGTTCCTCTGCGATTATTAACAGTGCCAAGATTCTCCATTTTTGAGGTTGCAATCCCTTTGGAAAAAGATTGTTTATATAATTGTCTGTCTTTTGCGACTTCTACCCACATATTATCTGATAAAGCATTTACAACAGAGATACCAACACCGTGAAGCCCGCCTGATGTTTGATATGCTTTGTCAGAAAATTTACCGCCAGAGTGAAGGGTGGTAAGTATTACTTCTAGGGCTGATTTATCTGGGTATTTAGGGTGGGGGTCAACTGGTATTCCTCTTCCATTATCAGAAATGATTATTGAGTTACCTTCGGTAAGTTCTATTTCAATACGATTTGCGTAACCTGCTACGGCTTCGTCCATTGAGTTATCTAATATTTCCCCGACCATATGGTGTAGGGCGCGTTCATCTGTCCCACCAATATACATTCCTGGTCTTTTTCGTACTGGTTCTAGCCCTTCTAATACTTCTATGGAAGATGCGGTATAGGAGTCTTCTTTGTCTTTATTTTCTTTGGCTTCGAATAGGTCACTCATATTTTTTTGTTCTTTAGCTTATATTTATTATTAATATCTCTAATATGTACATTAGGGGAGCTTTATGCAAGAATTGTAGCGATTATTAATGTAGAATATACATGGATAATTAACTTTTTCCTGCTATTATTTGGGTGTTTATAGATTTTTACAGGATTATTTATGTTTATAAGATATTTGTTTTTATTATTTTGCGTTGCTGTTTTTGCTGTGGTCTTTACCACTAATTCTACGATGGCTGCTGGAAATTTACTTAGCCTTAGTGATGTCAAAGAGCTTGATTATAGAGTTTCTATTAGCAAAGAGGAATTTGAAAATAATACTGATTTATATTCTGCTGTTCCTAATAAAGAAAAATATCTAGCATATGAGATGAGGCTTCCGAAAAGGTGGAGAAAGGTTAGTGTTCACGGGCTTGATATAAAGCTTAGCAAAAAAATACTTACCGAAATAGCGGAATATTATGGTCCTCCTAAAAATGGAAGAAGAAGCTCTTTTAGAGTTAGTGCAATGAAAATTGATGGGGTGATGTCGCTTGAACATTGGTATGTCAATTATGTAATAACAAATGCCTTTACACTTCAAGGATTTAAAAAAATTAATGACAATAGAGTAGAAGGGCTTTATGTCGTCCTTGATAACGGTATTTCATATGTGGTTAGGACTGTGGCTATATTTAATGGTTCATATCTGATTGTGGCAGAATATAGAACGCCGATAGAAATTTATGAAATGGAAAAAAACAATCTTATTTTATCTATAAATTCCTTCAGAATGCAAAATCAAGTTAGCATGAGTAATGTTGAATCCGTTAATTATTCTTTTTTAGATATTATGGAGCTTGATTATCCTTCAAATTGGTTCTTGAAGAAAGCTACGATAGATTCAATGGATTATATGTATATGTTGTTGGCATATGGTGACCAATCTAGTGAAATTAATTTAAGCGATAATATTTCCATGAAGGGAAGGATAGAAATAAAACTTTTTTCAAAATCTTCGGACCCAGACCCTTTTATAGAATTGAGTAAAACTCACATGAAATTTGAAGATTATGGTTTTGTAATAGATGTTAAGGATAAGAAGCTTGATTATGATAATATGAGTCCAGGATTTAAAATTACTCATTCGGAGCTTATGTATCTTTCACATGAATCTGGTTCTTATTTGGATTATGAATTGTGGGACGTTATTATTGATTCTAAAGATTATATTATAGTTATGCAGATGATATCTCCTGCCAGAGAAGATGATTTTAACAGTTGGGCGAGGAATATAGGTACATTAAAATTTATTATTGAATCTTTAAGATAAAGGTCACTTAATAAAAGCGACCTTTATTCGTTTTCTTATTTTACTATGATGAATAATACATCAAAAATTCAATTGGATGAGGCATTGTTTCATATGTTTCTATCTCTTCCATTTTTAGCTGTATATATCCTGTTAGAAGGTCTGTTGTGAAAACATTACCTTTTAAAAGATATTCATTATCTTGTTTTAATGCTTCTATAGCTTCACGAAGTGAGCCGCAAACAGTGGGAACTTTTGCCAACTCTTCTACAGGAAGGTCATAGAGATTTTTATCCATAGCATCGCCTGGATGTATTTTATTTTCAATTCCATCAAGACCCGCCATTAACATTGCAGAAAATGCGAGATATGGATTTGCTGTAGGGTCAGGGAATCTTACTTCCACACGTTTTCCATTAGGGCTGGAAGAGTAAGGAATTCTGCATGAGGCTGAACGATTTCGTGCAGAATATGCAAGAAGAATAGGAGCTTCATAACCAGGAACTAGTCTTTTATAACTATTTGTGCTTGGGTTAGTGAATGCATTTAATGATTTTGCGTGTTTTATTATACCACCAATGTAAAATAAGCAAGTTTCTGATAATCCAGCGTACTCATCACCTGCAAATACGGGTTTTCCTGTTTTCCAGATTGATTGGTGGCAATGCATACCCGAACCATTATCTCCGAATATTGGTTTGGGTAAAAATGTTGCTGTTTTACCATAAACATTTGCTACGTTATGAACTACATGTTTGTATATTTGCATATTATCGGCACAATTGGTGAGGGTAGAAAATTCAATGCCAAGCTCACATTGAGATGGGGCTACTTCATGATGATGCTTTTCTACTGGAACGCCCATTTCGTCCATAACGCTTAACATTTCTGCTCTTATGTCTGAAAGACTATCAACAGGAGCTTCGGGGAAATAGCCTCCTTTTATTCCTGGGCGGTGGGCAAGATTGCCTTCATCATATTCTTTACCACGGTTATAGGGTCCTTCTTCGCTATCGATTTCATATCCTACTTTGTTCATATCAGCGTGAATCTTAACATCTTCGAATATAAAAAATTCAGCCTCAGGACCAAAATAGGCAGTATCACCAATTTTGCTTTCTTTTAAGTATTTTTCCGCAGCTTTTGCAACTGACCTTGGGTCCCTGTCATATGGTTTGCTTGTAGATGGGTCATATACATCACAAAATATTTTAATTGTTGATTGTGCAGCAAATGGGTCAGGAATAACTTTATTTAGGTCTGGTTTTAGAATCATGTCTGATTCATTTATGTCTTTCCACCCTGATATTGAAGAGCCATCAAAATAAATTCCTTCATTTAGCATATTTTTATCTACACTTTTGATGTGTTGAGTCGTATGTTGCCATTTTCCTCTTAAGTCAGTGAAATTAAAGTCTATGAATAAAATTTCATTTTCTTTTATATATGTTAATAATTCGGCGGCATTTTTAAATTTCATCATTTCTTCAGACATTTTTCCCTCATTTCAATGCGGATTTAAGTTATGCATTAAATGCATTACAGATTTGCGTAAATAATGCAAGATGTTTTTATTTTACGGATATTTTACCCATATGTAATTTTTTTTTGAAAATTAGACACAGAAAACTTGACCTTTTTGAAAAGTTCAGGCATTTATCTGTTCAAATTATTGTGGCGACTGTAGCTCAGTGGTAGAGCCCTCGATTGTGGTTCGAGTTGTCGCGGGTTCAAGTCCCGTCAGTCGCCCCATCTTTTTCCTATATCTTTTTTCTATTATTATATTAGGTTATTTTCTTTATCTTATAAAAAAATGTAAAAAAATAAAAAAAGTACTTGGAATATCTAGGTAATTAGTATAAAAAGCCTCAACCTACTACCAAATATGTCGTTTACACATAAATTATGCGGGTGTGGCGGAATTGGTAGACGCACTGGATTTAGGTTCCAGCGGGCTCAGCCCGTGGGGGTTCAAGTCCCTTCACCCGCACCAATTAGCTCAAGATTATAGGCTCAAAATTATAGGAAGTATCAAAGATGCAGGTTAAAGTTCTTAAGAATGAAGGTTTATCTTATGAGCTGGAAATTACTATTCCAGCAAATGATATAGATGAAAGAGTTGACACAAAGCTTCAGGAAGTTGGAAAAACAATCAAAATGCCTGGTTTTCGTCCTGGTAAAGTTCCGATGAAGTTAGTTAAACAGCGTTATGGCAAGGCTGTTTTGGGTGAGGTTATAGAAGGGGCGGTTAATGATACTTCTGTAAAAGCTATGGAAGACAATAAGATAAAGCCTGCTATTCAGCCTAAAATCGAAGTTAAAGAATTTGATGAAGGTAAAGACCTTGTTTATACAATTTCTTTGGAGGCTTTGCCTGAAGTTAAAGTTTCTGACCTAAAAAAGATTAAGCTAGAAAAGCCTATATGCAAGGTAGAAGAAAAAGAAGTTAATGAAGCTTTAGAAAATATTGCAAAAGTTCAAAAAGATAGCACACCTATAAAAGGAAAAAGAGCTTCAAAAGAAGGTGATATCGTTGTTATAGACTTTAAGGGAAAGCGTGCAGATGGACATGAAGTTCCTGGTATGTCAGCAGAGGGTACTGACCTTGAGCTTGGTTCTGGTACTTTTATTCCTGGATTTGAAGAACAGTTAATAGGTAAAAAGGCTGGGGAAGAGCTGGAAGTAAAGGTAACTTTTCCCGAAAATTATGGTCATGAAGAGCTTGCAGGGCAAGATGCTGTTTTTGAAGTGAAAATTAATGAAATTCGTGAAGTTAAGCCAGCCGAAATTAATGATGATTTTGCTAAAAAGTCAGGATTTGAGAATCTTGATAAAATGAAAGAAGCTGTTAAGGCTCAAATTGCTTCTGAATATGAAAAGCTTAGCCGTATGAAAGTGAAGCGTTCTTTACTTGATATTTTGGATAAAGAGCATAAATTTGATTTACCGCAAGCAATGGTTGATATGGAATTTGATGCCATAGTGAAACAAGTAGAGCATGACCATTCACATCATGAGCATGGTGAAGGCGAAGAATGTAATCATGAAATTACTGACGAGGATAAAGAAGAGTTAAAAGCCATTGCAGAAAGAAGAGTTCGTCTTGGCTTGGTTTTGGCGGAAATAGGAAATGAAAATAAAATAACTGTTTCAGACCAAGAGTTGCAAAGAGCCGTTATTACAGAAGCACAAAGATATCCTGGGCAGGAAAAACAGATTTTTGATTTTTATTCAAAAAATAAGCAAGCATTAGAAAGTCTTCGCGCTCCTTTATTTGAAGATAAAGTTGTTGATTATATTTTGGAGCTTGCCGATGTTAAGGAGAAAGAAGTTTCTCTTGAAGAGCTTCAAAAAGAAGATGAGGAAGAGGAAGTGAAGGCTTCTACTTCCAAGAAAAAATCAACAAAGAAAAAAGATAGTAAAGATAAAAAAACTACAAAAACTACAAAGACCACAAAGAAGGCGGCCGCTAAGAAGTAATCTTTGAGGGATAAAGAAAAGAATATTTATTTTATATCTTGAATAAACCGTATCTTCGCGATACGGTTTGTTTGTTTTTAGAATCAATTTAAATTCAAGGTAAGAAATAAGCTATGTATAATCGTGATCCTTTAGAAGTCTATAACAGTACTTTGGTTCCTATGGTGGTTGAACAAACAAATCGTGGGGAACGTTCCTATGATATTTTTTCTCGTCTTCTTAAGGAACGTATTATATTCCTTACTGGGCAAGTGCATGATGATGTATCAAGTCTTATTTGTGCTCAGCTATTATTTCTTGAATCAGAAAATCCGAATAAAGATATATATTTTTATATAAATTCCCCTGGTGGAGTGGTTACTTCGGGTATGGCGATGTATGATACTATGCAATATATAAGGCCAGAAGTTGCTACTGTATGTATAGGGCAGGCATGTTCTATGGGGTCTTTGCTTTTGGCTGCAGGGGCTAAAGATAAGAGATTTGCTCTACCTAATTCACGTATTATGATACATCAGCCTTCTGGCGGTGCTCAGGGGCAGGCATCTGATATAGAAATTCAAGCAAAAGAAATTCTTAAACTTCGTGAACGTTTGAATAATATATATGTTAAACATACGGGGCAGAAGTTAAAAGTTATTGAAGAAGCTATGGACCGTGATAATTTTATGAGTGCGGAAGAGGCTCAAAAATTTGGTCTTATAGATAAGGTTGTTGTTAGTAGAGAGGATTTTTCGGCTGCTGATGATAAGGGTAAGAAGTAAGAAAGTGTGTATTGTAAAATAAGAAAAAACCTTCCAAAATAGAAATTTGGAAGGTTTTTGTTGGAGGAAGATTATATTAGAATCTGTAAGCTATACCAATACGGATTATTTTTTCATCTCCATCAATGCTAACTTTTTCTTGCGTTGTTGAATCGCTGATACTGTAATCTTCATAATTTGTATATGACGCATCTAAACGGATAGAAAAATTATCTTGTAAAGAATGTTCGACACCAAGCCCAAAGCGAACACCATCAAGTGTTTTATCACCACTTATTGTGGTTGTTCCATCTGAAGCATATGCATCAAAATTGGTTTTTACCAGACCTAAACGTCCGTAAATCATTGTTTCAGGTTGTATCAGATAACCAGGACGAAGGGAAATTTCCCATGTTTCGTTTTGTTCTATTTTACCGTTTACAGTGCCATCATCATATTTATATTCAGCATCGCTTCTTGAATAGGCAACTTCACCACCTAACCAAAAATTTTGATAAATATTCTTACCGTAACCAGCAAAAAGACCGCCATTTAATCCATTTTCATCGCCACTAAAGGAAAAGGCAGTGTTTCCTGATGTTCCTGGTTCATAATTACCATCAGCTGATGTTTTACCGATACCGATTTGGGCACCAACATATGCTCCATCAAAAACTGATTGAGCGGTTGCAGGAAGGCTGAAAGCTACAAGTGCTGCGGTTCCAGCTAAAAGGGTAGAAAGTTTCATTATTTTGAACTCCGTTTTTTGTTAAATAAGTTTAAAGTTAAAAAGCCACCAGAGAAATCTCTGGCGACCGGGAGTTCAAAACCGCTACACTAAAAACGGCGCGATACTTTTTAAGTTTGCACCTTGGACATATAGCACCGCCTCCCGGTCATGGACCGAGATGCGACACCTTGGATGTAAATATTTAATGAATACATCCATTACGGCTGATGTCAGCCGTTAGTGTAAGGAGTTTTGAAGCTCCATAGTTGTATAAACAATTTATACAACTACATTTCGGACATTATATGAAATGATATAAAATAGCAATAGGGATTTTAGCTCTAAATAGGCTATCTTTGTATGATATTATGATA
>JALTZE010000246.1 GCA_027051315.1 Micavibrio sp. | reverse complement strand
AGATATGGCTGAATTCACCCTTCCTAAAAATTCAAAAATTAAAAAAGGCAAAATGGTAAAAGCTGCCGAAAGTGCAAAACGAAAAAAAATCTTTCATATTTATCGCTGGGACCCAGAAGATGATGAAAACCCAAGAATGGATAGCTATGAAGTTGATTTAGATAAGTTTGGTCCTATGGTTTTGGACGCGCTTTTATATATTAAAAATAATATAGATAGTACAATTGCCTTTAGACGCTCATGTCGTGAGGGTATTTGCGGTTCATGCTCTATGAATATTGATGGTCGCAATAGTCTTGCCTGCCTGAAATCAATTGCAGATATTAAAGGAGATGTAAAGATTACTCCCCTTCCCCATCGTCCTGTTGTTAAGGACCTTGTGCCTGATGTTAATGAACTTTATGGACAATATGCCTCAATTGAACCATGGTTAAAGGCTGATAGCCCTGCACCTTCAAGGGAAAGGTTACAATCTCCTGAAGATGCTGATGAACTTAATGGTCATGATGGTAAAGGACCTTCGGGATGTATTTTATGTTTTTCATGTTCTACTTCTTGCCCTAGCTATTGGTGGAATGGAGATAAATTTTTAGGCCCTGCCACTTTAATGCAAGCACAAAGGTGGATTAAAGACACAAGGGACGAAGCAACTGGTGAAAGGCTCGACCAAATAGAAGATTCGTTTAAGCTATTTAGATGCCATACGATAATGAATTGTACGAATACATGCCCAAAAGGGCTTAATCCTGCAAAATCAATTGCTGAGATTAAGAAATTATTGGTTAAAAGACAGGGATAATTTTATACCTTAAAAAAAATTGGAGGGTCTGTAAGCCGGGTTTTGTACTTTTTGCAAAGTGATGGCCATTCATCTGGGAGATATGTTACCATATTCCTCAAGCAACCTACCCAAACTGCAATGCGGAAACCCATCTGACAGGAAATCCTGTCTGGCAGTTTCTATTTGGTTTTGCTTCCGGTGGGGTTTACAATGCCATCTTTGTTACCAAAGATGCGGTGCGCTCTTACCGCACCATTTCAACCTTACCTGTGCCTTAAAAGGTCATCGGCGGTATATTTTCTGTTGTACTTTCCGTCAGGTTACCCTGCCCGGACGTTATCCGGCACCGTGTTTCCGTGAAGCCCGGACTTTCCTCGTCAATAAAAATATTGACGCGGCCATCCGACCCTCCATCATCTTGATAGCAGGAAAGATAGTTGATATTCAATCTTTATTTTATCTATTTTACTTTATTTTCATTGAGCTTTGATATTTTTTAGACCTATCCCATTTTTAAATAAATAACTCCAATCAAAATGCTTGTCTGGGTCTGTTTTTCTATCGGGTGCTATATCTGAATGACCAAGTATATATTTATCTTCTATGTTATTTCGCGATTTTATATCCTTGCATAAATCCACCAAAGCGTCCATTTGGATTTTTGGGTATTTAGGATACCCCCCCATTTTCCCCATATTTTCAAGCTCAATACCTATTGAATAGCTATTTATATCTGTATATCCGTCCCAATATGATTTTCCTGCATGCCATGCGCGTTTTTCCTCATCTACATATTGATGGATAGTTCCGTCTTTTTCAATGACATAGTGAGGGCTGATACGACCTGCATTTTTATCTATTTCTTCATTCATATATAATTTATGAGCATCCTTCCATGACATTTCTGTACAATGTATGATTATAAAGCATGGTTTGGCTGTATTTTTTCTATCTTCAAAATTTGGAGAATTGTGTTTTATTATTTTGCTTTTCATAATATTTGTGTAGCTATATCTTATTATGGGCATGACAACATGTCGCAGTGACTTTTTAATAAACATATCTTATAACATTCTTATGCAGATGATAATATTTTTTAAGATATTATTATTTGTAGGATGATTAATTTCCCTTAATCACTCGCTGGCAATTTATGACTCTCCCCCTTTTTCTTTTGAGTATAATAGAAAGAGGGGGTTTTTATATATGGCGCTTTATATGTAATCCTCTATCAATTTTTCAGCAATTTGTACTGCATTAAGT
Organism: Micavibrio sp.; assembly: GCA_027051315.1. GTDB lineage: Bacteria > Pseudomonadota > Alphaproteobacteria > Micavibrionales > Micavibrionaceae > JALTZE01. The sequence goes on along the minus strand of JALTZE010000246.1, from coordinate 40 downwards.
GCTGCACCTTTCCTAAGATTATCTGCAACACACCAGAAAT
>JALTZE010000245.1:1371-2098 GCA_027051315.1 Micavibrio sp. | reverse complement strand
TGATGTTGCGGATGCAGAACGATTAAAGCCAAAAACTAGTTTGGCTGTAATCTATAATAATGCTTCTTTTATAGAGGCAGCCCAATATTTTCTTACAAAAAAAACAGAAATAAATTTTAGAGCGATCGTTTGTGCTTTGAATATGTATAGATTTGGAGCAAATCCTGTATTAGATAATTTTTCAAATCTTGATAAAGATTTTTTAGAGCATTGTAGGGCAATGGAGGAAAAGGCAAGGGAATTATATAGTATCATAAATGGTGGTAGTAATCGTAAGCCCATGATATGTACCCCCTATAAAGAATATGGTGTTGAAGATTGCAAAAAAGAGGGGGTTAAGTTAATGCATATTGATAATGGTTTTAAATGTAGAATTATTGCAGATGCATTAGCTGATAAAACTACAGAATTTGTTGATAGTAAAGTTTCAAGAGATGATTATCTAAATATTCAAGTTATGGAAGTATCTGAGCAGTTAAGATATCTTAATGCTAAAGGTATTAAAGTTATATCATTTCCTGCTGGAACTATAACTGCTATTAAAGGAATGTATAATGGTAAAGAAGAAGATTTTTGGGCAGAAGATGCGCAAGTCCATAGAAGAACATTTTTAGGAAAAGAAGAAGTAAGGTTTGGAATGCTTCTTGGGTAGCTGTGGTTTAATTATTGTTGCTTTACTCTTTGCTTGATTTCATAAATTTTATCAAGAGCTTCTTTTGGGCTTAAC
>JALTZE010000245.1:0-1361 GCA_027051315.1 Micavibrio sp. | reverse complement strand
GGATTTATTTCATTTATTAATTTTATTATTTCTGCCTCTTCTTGGTTTTCTTGTGTTTGTGCAGATGAAAAAAGAGGGAGGTCGTTTGCTAATTTTGTTAGCGAGTTTTCTTGATTTCCCTTGTTTAAAAGATTTAATACTTGTTCAGCACGTTTTATAACTGTTTTTGGAAGACCTGCTAATTTTGCTACGTGAATGCCGTATGATTTATTTGCTGTGCCTTTTGCTACCGAGTGCATGAATATAACATCACCTTTCCATTCTTTTACTTGCATGGAGTGGCATGAAAGTGATTTGAGTTCTGATTGGAGATTGGTTAATTCATGATAATGAGTAGCAAATAAAGAGCGACATTTTGATATTTCATGAAGGTGTTCAACGCAAGCCCATGCAATAGAAAGACCGTCATAGGTTGCTGTTCCTCTACCAATTTCATCAAGTATAACCAACGACCTATCTGTAGATAGGTTTAAGATGGTGGCGGTTTCAACCATTTCAACCATAAAGGTAGAGCGCCCTTTTGCAAGGTCATCAGAAGCACCAACACGGCTGAATAATCTGTCTATTACACCAATATGAGCAGATTTAGCAGGAACGAAAGAACCCATTTGAGCAAGTATTGCTATTAAGGCATTTTGTCGTAAGAAAGTGGATTTACCTGCCATATTAGGTCCAGTAAGTAGCCATAAGCGATTTGATGGTGAGAGGTCGCAATCATTAGGAACAAAGGCGTTACCATCTTTTTTTAATGATTGTTCAACTACGGGGTGACGACCTTCTTCTATATTAAATGACAAGCTTTCATCTATCTTTGGTCTTATGTAATTCATATCAACAGCAAGATTTGCCAATGCAGTTGAAACATCTATTCTTGCTATTATATTTGCTATGAAACATATTTCTTTTGCTAAATTGATTGCTTCATTATTTAGTTGAGTAAAGAATTCTAGTTCTATTGCTATTGATTTCTCATTAGAGCTTGAGAGGTCGCGCTCAAGTTCAGAAAGTTCAACTGTTGTAAATCTGACATTATTTGCAAGGCTCTGGCGGTGAATAAAAGGGTTGTTTTTTGGTTGTTCCTGTCCTTTATTTACCATCAAAGAAGAAGCTTTTTTTGCAGGTACATCTATAAAATATCCTAATACATTATTATGAGATATTTTTAAATTATCTATCCCTGTCATTTTTATATATTTAGCTTGTAAATTTGCCATATGTTGGCGGCTTTCACTTTTTAGGGAACGGAGTCTATCTAATTTTTCCGAATAGCCGTTTTTAATGAAATTACCATCGCGAGCAAGGGCAGGGGGCTCATCTATCAAAGCATTTTCCAGTTTTTCCATATATGAAGTTAGGGAAGG
>JALTZE010000244.1 GCA_027051315.1 Micavibrio sp. | reverse complement strand
CATCTATATCGACTTTATCCAATTTAAATTCTGCCTCAAACGGATTATAAACTAAACCACAAATATCAGATATACCCATTCCATATTTTCTGGCATATTTGGCAAGTTCCGAAGGTTTAACAAATTTTTTCCAATCATGAGTTCCTTTTGGCACCCAACGCACTATATATTCAGCAGCAATAATGCCAAGCCCAAAAGATTTCAAAGTTCTGTTCATTGTTGAAAATATAACTATCCCACCATCATTGCATAATCTTGAACATTCTTTGACAAATAAATCTATATCAGCGACATGTTCTATTATTTCCAAAGCAAGAACAACATCATATTTCCTCTTTACTTTTTCTATAGAAGAATTGAGATAATTTATATTCAAATTTTTTCCATGTTGCTTTGCTACTTTAATAGCATTACTATCAGCATCAATTCCCGTAACTATAGCCCCCATTCTTGATAAAGGCTCACATACAAGACCTCCGCCACAGCCTACATCAATAATATTTATATCTTTTAATGCATCAAATCTTTCATTATCTAACCCGATTTTATCGCAGATAGCAGATTTTATATAACTGATTCTAACAGGATTAAGCTTGTGTAGCGGTGCAAATGCCCCGTCTTCGTCCCACCATTTATCGGAATCCGAAGAAAAATGTTTAATTTCTTTATCGTCAATAGTTGATTTTTTTTGCATATTATGTGTTTAATTTACGTTGATATGAGTGAGAGCCTATAATTTATAAAGCGGTAATACAACAAAAAATGACAAGAATAGTAATGAAATTCGGTGGCACATCTGTGGCTGACCCTGAAAAAATAGAAAAAGCAGCAGATAAGGTTGTAAGGGAAGTAGAAAAAGGAAATCAAATAGCCGTAGTAGTTTCGGCTATGTCTGGTATCACCAATAAATTGGTAGATTATTGTAGCGATATAACCCCAATATATGATGCCAGAGAATATGACACAGTCGTTGCAAGTGGGGAACAAGTTACAGCAGGACTAATGGCAATTGCTTTACAAAAAAGAGGAATATCAGCAAGGTCATGGTTAGGGTGGCAAATCCCTATAATATGTGATGATATTCACGGTAAAGCACGTATAGAAGAAATAAAATCAGAAGAAATAGAAAAAAGATTTTCTGATAATGAAGTAGCAGTCATAGCAGGTTTTCAAGGAGTTAGCTTAAGAAACAGAATAACAACATTGGGAAGAGGAGGCTCTGATACTTCCGCAGTTGCTCTTGCCGCCGCGATAAAGGCCGATAGATGCGATATTTACACTGATGTAAACGGAGTATATACAACAGACCCAAGAATAGTGCCTCAAGCAAAAAAACTTAAAATAATATCATACGAAGAAATGTTAGAAATGGCATCATCAGGAGCAAAAGTTTTGCAAACACGCTCTGTTGAAATGGCAATGAAAAATAATGTAAATGTACAAGTTCTTTCCAGTTTTGAAAATGAAATAGGGTCAGATTTACCAGGAACAATATTAACAAAAGAGGGCGATATAGTGGAAAAATATGTAGTAAACGGCATTACTTGCAGCAAAGATGAAGCAAAAATAACTATATTAAATGTTCCTGATAGACCAGGTATCGCATCTGATATATTTAGCGCTTTATCTGATGATGTGATTAATGTTGATATGATAATCCAGAATATATCAAAAGATGGAACAAAAACGGATATGACATTTACTATCCCAAGGTCAGACCTTCACCGCGCCAAAGAAAGCTTGTTAAAATTAAAAGGGATTAAAGAAGAAAACATAATATCCTCAGATAAAATTGTAAAAATATCTGTAGTTGGCATAGGTATGAAATCACATACAGGCGTTGCCAAAGCCATGTTTAAAACATTGGCAGAAAAATCCATAAATATCCAAGCTATTTCCACATCAGAAATAAAAATAAGTGTAATAATAGACGAAGATTATACAGAATTGGCAATAAGAGCACTTCACTCTGAATATGGGCTAGATGAAACTAGCTCATAGTGTATAGTATATTTTATGAATATACCAGAAATACCAGAAAACCCAAAAGAGCTTGACTATTACACTGACTTACCAGTTGGTGAAATAATCAGACGTACTCGTGAATCATACGGTAAATCT
>JALTZE010000243.1 GCA_027051315.1 Micavibrio sp. | reverse complement strand
GACCAAGCGAGTATAATGATAAACTAGCTATGAGACGTGCAAAATCAGTGAAAAACTCTCTTATAGAAATGGGCGTACCTGCTGATATGATTAAAATATCAAGTAAAGGTGAAACAGAGCTTCTTGTTCAAACACCAGATAATATGAGAGAACCCGCAAATAGACGCGTAAATATTTCATTTGAATAATTGAAATTACAAAACAAAAAAGAAACAGCCCTTAATCGGGGCTGTTTCCTTTTGCAATATATCTATTTTAAAAACCAAATATTTATTGTAATAATAAGCTATACCTAATCTCAATAATTAGGAGTTATTTAATTTGGACATTAGACCCGTATTATATGTAGTCGGAATATTACTTTCCACACTAGCCATTAGCATGGTAATTCCCATGCTTGTCGATATGCATGCAGGAGATAGTGATTGGAGAGTGTTTTTTATAAGCATGATTATCACTGCTTTTTTTGCTGGTGCCTTAATACTCACCAATTCTTCAAAACAAGATTTTACAATAAATATTAAACAAGCTTTTCTTCTAACTTGTTTAAGCTGGATTTTAATATCAGCATTCGGTGCAATACCTTTTTGGCTATCAAAACTTGATATATCATATACAGACTCATTTTTCGAGGCAATGTCAGGAGTAACCACAACAGGTTCTACGGTTATTACAGGGTTAGACAATGCCCCAAATGGAATACTTATGTGGCGTTCATTACTACAATGGTTAGGGGGAATAGGTATCATTGTTATGGCTATATCAGTCCTTCCATTCCTAAAAGTCGGCGGTATGCAACTATTTAAAACTGAATCATCTGAAAATGAAAAAGCTCTACCCAGAGCAACAAAACTTGCAAGCTCTATAGGTTTAATATATCTAGCTCTAACACTAATATGTATCATAGGATACCTTATGTCAGGCATGACCTTGTTTGATGCCTCATCACATGCAATGACTACTATTGCTACTGGTGGATTTTCTACAAAAGATACATCATTTGGTTGGTTTGATAATGTCCAAGCAGAAATGATAGCAATTATTTTTATGATATTAGGAGGGTTGCCATTTGTTCTTTATCTAAAAATGGTTAGAGGTGATTTAACATGCCTTTACAAAGATTCTCAAGTTCGTTGGTTCATATCAATAATAATTATCAGCATTATAGCAACGGTTATATATATGGCCTCTAATATGGATATACCCTTCACCGAAGCATTAAGAAGAGCCGCTTTTAATGTTGTATCCATAGTTACTGGAACAGGATTTACAAATGGTGATTACAATCTTTGGGGTGGCTTCGCCATAAGCTTGTTTTTCTTTCTAACAGTGGTGGGCGGCTGTGCAGGCTCAACAAGCTGCGGAATAAAAATATTTAGATTCCAAATTCTTCACGCTATAACAGTTAATCAAATCAAACAATTACTTCACCCAAGCGGTATTTTTATTCCTCACTATAATGGTAAACCATTATCAAGAGATGCCGCATCATCAGTATTAAGTTTTTTCTTTATGTTTGCATTATGTTTTTCAATAACTGTAATAGCATTATCATTTGTAGGTCTAGATTTTATCACTGCTATGTCTGGTGCTGCTACAACAATAGCAAATGTTGGTCCAGGTCTTGGCCCTATAATTGGTCCCAGCGGAAATTTTCAACCATTACCAGATAGTGCAAAATGGATATTATCCATATCAATGCTTCTAGGGAGGCTAGAATTATTTACACTACTTGTTCTACTAACCCCATATTTTTGGAAAAAATAAAAATTAGTGTCGTACTCCTAAGGAATAATTCTTACCGTATCTTTATGAGCTTGCTCATTAATAGAATTATATTCGATTTCAGAATCTATTTTCATATTATCAGTAGATATTTCCAGACTATTAGTAATGGAATTTACCACAGCTTTATCAATATCTTTCATCAAATTATCTAATATAGCGAACATTTCTTTTTCCCTTTGTGCAATAGACAACGATGCATCAAAACTTCCATAACGTTTTATAGTAAGAACAGCCCCCTTTAACTCTCTTCCCCATTCATCAATATGTTGAAGAACTATTTTCATAGTCACATCTATTTTTTCTATCTTTCCAATATCTAAATATCTTTTTAGCTTGCTATCAGATTCTATGAATTTCTTATCCACATTCAATTC
>JALTZE010000242.1 GCA_027051315.1 Micavibrio sp. | reverse complement strand
GGCAAGAATATCTTCTACTATATTGCCGTCCGTAACAATATCTTCCCTTAGGCGAGCTGTTATATCGCTAACACTGGAAAGCGGTTCAATATTATCAGTATTGACCTCATTTAACTGTTCTATCCAGTCTAAAATACCGCCAACACTTTCCGCATATTTTTCTTTTTCATCTTCTGAAAGCTCTATTCTGGCAAGAAAAGCAACTTTCTCGATTGTTTCTTTGTTCATGCTCATTGCTATTTATTCTCTTTATGTACTATAAATTAATTTAAGAGAAATTAGCACCACAAACTTAGATATGCAAGCTATATGACTATATTTGAACCTATTATATTCAAAGAAAAAATAAATATGGAAACAAGGATATTTGGGATTGACCCAGGAACCAAAACCATAGGCGTCGCTGTGGGTGATATTGGCAATAAGATAGCAACCCCCGTTAGCGTTATAAAACGTAAAAAATTTACTCTTGATATGCTGCATCTTGAAAAATTAATCAAAGAATACGAAGTAGGGGCATTAATAATAGGTCTTCCATTGAATATGGACGGTAGCGAAGGTAAAAGATGCCAGTCAGTAAGAGATTTTACAGCAGAATTAAACAGATTCTTTGATAACAAATATCCAATATCTTTTCATGATGAAAGATTATCAACGCATACAGCCGAAACATTCTTGATAGAACAAGCCGACCTTAGCAGAAAAAAAAGGGCAGGGGTGATAGATAAAATGGCAGCACAAAATATATTACAAGGTGCGTTAGACAGTCTGTAAATTTATGTTCAGTTCAGCACTATTTAATTTTATTTTTCTTTACGACATGCTGCAAAAATATCCATATCTTCTTTATAAGCGTTGGTTTTAACGTGCATAAGACCTAATAAGCTATGCGAAAGATTATCATGTGATATTTCTTTTTGTTGGGATAACTTTTTCAAACAATCCATATCAATCCCCTGTTCTTTAATCATTTTATCTGAAAACCAAGTTATAAGTGGAATCTTGGTTTGTTGCTCTGGCGCAAACATATAAGGCATACCATGTAGATATAAACCATTTTCTCCTAAAGATTCACCGTGGTCTGAAATGTAAAACATTAAACTGTTAAAATCTTTATCATTTTCTTTTAAAATATCTATTACGTGAGCTAAAAATTTATCCGTATATAAAATAGTGTTATCATAAGTATTTACAATTTCTTCATCAGTACAATTTTGTATATCGCTTCTTTGGCAATCAGGTTTAAAGAATCTGTCTTTCTCAGAATATCGTTTATAATATGTGGGACCATGGCTCCCCATAATATGCAAATATATGATACCGTTTTTCCCTTTCATATCATTTATCTGGCTTTGCAAATATTTAAAAAACACCTCATCTTTACAAACCTTACCATCACAATAGGGTGCAGTATCTCTTGGAACACTAATATTTTTAATATTTCTGCATACTCCTTTACAGCTTGAGTTATTATCTACCCACAGCTGTTCTATTCCAGCTCTTTTTAAAATATCAGCAACATTATCTTGGTTTTTAAATTTAGCTCTAGAGTAATCCTCCCTGTTCATCATTGAAAACATGCAAGGAACAGAAATAGCAGTAGCAGTGCCACAAGAGGTGACTTTTTGAAAAGATGTTATGTTTTCTATATTACGGGTATAAGCATTTGTTGGTCTGTCATAACCGTTTAGCTCATAATTCATGCTTCTTGCTGTTTCCCCAACAACAACAATCATAAGGTTATTTTTTACATTATCAGGAACAACGGCATCTTCACCAATAAAATTATATGGAATATCTTTATGAAAATATGTATTGCGAATATATTTATAAAGTCCGCTAATATAATATGTAGGAATAATTTCTTTGGCTAATATTCTATTATTACGACCAATAGAAGCAAAATCCTTGTAAAAGAAAATAGCAATAATTCCGATAATTGCTATTGATACCAATAAAGAACCAATTTTAACTAAAATATCCTTTTTCCATTCATAATGAATAATTTCAGTTTTTAATAATAAAAAAGCGGGGACTATGCCACTTAGAAATATCCATATTACAAGGGTTAAATTAAGATAAGAATGGCTTTCTGCTACATTTGTCTCGAATATATTGGTAAACATATCAGCATTAAAAATTATGCCGTAATTATACATAGCGTAAT
>JALTZE010000241.1 GCA_027051315.1 Micavibrio sp. | reverse complement strand
AATTTACGAGGAAGAACCGCGATTGGAGTTTGCGAGGCAGATTCGACATTAGTCATTTTTACATTCTCAATATCATCGCTTTGATTTGCGTAATAATAGCCCCCGCCTACAGCAGTAGCTGTTGCCCAAAATGCAGGAATTATAATTTTCTTATTTTTAAAATTCATTTAGCTTATTTACCCTTAATTCACACCGCACGACATTATTACCATAACACACAAGCTATTACAAATTTATTATGGATTAGGAATAGCTTGTTTAGTAACTATATGAAAAGGATATGGAGTAAATTTTGCCTCTTTTTTAAAATCTATCTGTTGCCATAAATTCATAAGTTTACTCACTTTCATACTCTTATAATTTGCATTTTCGGGAAGCTCTGGTGCTATTGTTTCTGGATTTTTGGTAATAATTGTTATTGATTCATTACATGAAAGATATGCTTTATCACCTTTCCTGCGATTTGATGATTTCGGGGATAGGTTAAAGCTATATAGTGAATATTGCTTATCTAAAGAGCTAAAATCTTGAGCATCTAAATTAACAATTTTTAATCCTAGCTCCCGCAGTAATGATAATTTTCCTCTTGCTTTACCGTCAAATCTTCCAATTGCTTCTGTAAAGTAAGCCACATCAATATCACCTGAAGACGCATCTTGGAGCATTTGATTATTATCCTCATATTGCTTTATAGAAATAAATTTTCTTTGCTGTGATGAAAATATAGAATTAATATGATTGTTTAGAGTTATATATGAGCCGCTTCTTTTTGCTGGGACTCCTATGGTTATATTTTCACCTTTATCCAATAGTTCTTTTATATCACTAAAATTACTATATGTAGCAGAAGATGGAACTCCACATTCTGGTATATCTATGGTAGTTGCAATTGTGGTATTATTTGCTACGTCTTCATTATTATCTCTTAAATGCTTATATACATCACTTTGTACTATTGCGCTGTACATTGCATAATCTGTATGGGTCATATGGAAATATTATATTCAGAACCTCCCTTACCGTCATAGCCATATCCTGGCTCACCTTTTCTTTTGAAGTGCTCACCTGCTATATTTGTTAATATTGAATATGCTGTAAGACCTATATCTTCGTCAAACCCTCCACCTAATATTACTTTTTCTGCTGATTGCGATAAAAGAATTCCTTCTTCTGTGTATTTATTTTTTTTATCAAACCATTCATATATATCATCAGATAATAAAAAGCCCGCACCTGCAAAGATAAGCCCTACGGATATATTCCTTATCAAATCATCCTGCCCATGTTTTGAAAGAAAAACTCTGGCAGCTCTTTGTTTTAAATTAGGTCTTTTTTTCTTCCTTACTTCTTTATTGCTCATTTATTTTGTATCAATTTATTGAAGGGCAACAATGATTATACATGCCTATTTTTCATAATTCGAGGATTAATTATGGATTTCAGGAATTGCCCTGTATAGCTTTCTTTTACTTTACAAATTTCTTCTGGAGTTCCTTCTGCTACTATTGTTCCGCCGCCATCTCCTCCTTCTGGACCTATATCTATTATATGGTCTGCAGTTTTTATAACATCCAAGTTATGTTCAATGACTATGACAGAATTCCCACTTTCAACCAGTCTATGCAGTACTTCTAATAATTTTCTTACATCTTCAAAATGAAGACCTGTTGTTGGTTCATCTAATATATAAATAGTTTTTCCAGTAGAGCGTTTTGATAATTCTTTAGATAGTTTAACTCTTTGCGCTTCTCCTCCTGAAAGGGTTGTTGCTTGTTGTCCTAATTTAATATAGCCAAGCCCCACTGATTTGAGAGTTTCCATTTTATCCCTGATTGAGGGGATAGCTTTGAAAAACTCTGCTGCCTGTTCTATTGACATTTCTAGAATATCTGAAATGGATTTTCCTTTGAATTTTATTTCTAGAGTTTCCCGATTATAACGTTTTCCTTTGCATTGTTCACAAGTTACATAAACATCTGGCAAAAAATGCATTTCTATTTTTATTACGCCATCTCCTTTACATGCCTCACATCTTCCACCTTTAACATTAAATGAGAATCTTCCTGCGTTATAACCTCTTGCTTTTGCCTCAGGTAGCCCTGCAAACCATTCTCTTATAGGAGTAAAAGCTCCAGTATAAGTTGCTGGGTTAGAACGTGGAGTACGACCAATAGGAGATTGGTCTATATCTATAACTTTATCTATAAATTCTATTCCTGTAATTTTATCATGAGGGGCTACATTTCCTCTTGTTTTGTTTAAAATATTTGTTATTCCTTTGTATAAAGTATCTATAACTAATGTTGATTTTCCGCCTCCTGATACTCCTGTAATACAGGTAAAATTACCAAGCGGGAATTTAATATCTATGTTTTTAAGATTATTTCCTCTTGCTCCTTTGATTTTTATAAATTGCCCTTTTTTACCTTTTCTTCTTGTTTTTGGAATTTTTATTTCTTTTTTACCTGTAAGATATTGAGCAGTGATAGAATTTTCACATTTCATTACTTCTTTTGGTGTTCCTTGCGCTACTATAGTTCCGCCATGTATTCCAGCGCCCTCCCCCATATCTATAAGATGGTCTGCTAGCCTTATAGCATCTTCATCATGTTCAACTACTAAAACTGTATTGCCTATATCTCTTAGTCTTTTTAAGGTTTCGAGAAGACGGTTATTATCCCTTTGATGAAGACCTATTGATGGTTCATCAAGGACATATAAAACTCCTGTTAGACCAGAACCAATTTGTGAAGCAAGTCTTATGCGTTGGCTTTCCCCTCCTGAAAGTGTTCCTGATGAGCGGTCAAGTGATAAATATTCAAGACCTACATTACATAGAAAATTTAGCCTTTCTGATATTTCTTTTAATATACGCTCACCTATTGCTAGCTGCTGATTTGATAATTTCTCCTTCAAATTATCAAACCATTTTTTTGCTTCTCCTATGGAAAATTCACATACTTGCCCTATATGTAGCTGTTCTATTTTAACGGCAAGTGTTTCGGGTTTCAGCCTATATCCTTTACAATCTTCACATTCTGCGCTTGATTGATATTTTGATAATTCTTCTCTTACTCCGTTACTGTCAGTTTCAAGCAGGCGGCGGGAAAGGTTATTTATAACTCCTTCAAAGGCTTTGCTGGTTGAATATTTCATAGAGCTGCCTTCATAATTAAAATCAATTTTTTTAGTTCCAGAGCCATATAAAATTATATTTTTTTCATCTTCTGTTAGATTTTTCCAAGGCTTATTTATATCTATATTCAAAGAATTACATACAGATTCTAATGCTTGCATATAATATCCTGACAATGTTTTATTCCAAGGTTCTATTGCTCCTTGAGATATAGATTTTGTGGTGTCTGGTATTATCAAATTACGGTCAAAATACATTCTGACCCCAAGACCATCACAAGTTGGACATGCTCCGTGAGGGCTGTTGAACGAGAATATTCTTGGCTCTATTTCCGGAATGGTAAAACCAGATACTGGACATGCAAATTTTTCTGAAAATAATGTTTCTTCTTTTGTATCGGCATTTTCAACAATAGCAAGACCATCAGAAAGTGAAATTGCTGTTTCTATAGAATCAGCAAGACGGGTCATTATATCTTTGCGAATTACAAGGCGGTCAACGACAACCGATATATCATGTTTAAATTTTTTATCAAGATTTGGGACTTCATCTATTTCATAAATTTTGCCATCTACTTTAACCCTTTGGAATCCTTTTTGCCTTAAATCTACAAATTCTTTTTTATATTCCCCTTTACGCCCACGAACTATTGGAGATATTAGGTAAATACGTGTTCCCTCCCCCATTTCTATTATACGGTCTACCATTTGGCTTATTGTTTGGCTTTCTATTGGCTTTCGGGTGGCAGGAGAATATGGAACGCCTATCCTTGCCCATAAAAGGCGCATATAGTCATAGATTTCAGTTACTGTGCCTACTGTTGAGCGGGGGTTTTTAGATGTAGTTTTTTGTTCTATTGATATGGCGGGGGGCAGCCCTTCTATATAATCGACATCAGGTTTTGACATCATTTCAAGAAATTGACGAGCATAAGCAGAAAGAGATTCTACGTAACGTCTTTGTCCTTCTGCATATATTGTATCAAAGGCAAGAGATGATTTACCTGAACCGCTTAAACCCGTAATTACGATTAGCTTGTCTCTTGGTATTTCCAATGAAATATTTTTAAGATTATGTTCCCTTGCACCTTGAATCTTTATATGAGTTAGCATTGTATCCTCTGTAAATACTGTAAATATCTCTAGATTAATGTTCTAGTTTTGTTCTTGAGCTTTGTCAAGAAACTAATTATTTGTGGCTGGGCTGAGTTGTGATGAAAGAAGATGGTGCGGGTGGTCGGACTTGAACCGACACTCCCAGAGGGAACCGGATTTTGAATCCGGCGCGTCTACCAATTCCACCACACCCGCACAAGGAAATAGTCTTGGTGGAAAGTGTGAGGATAATATCAATATTTTTAAAATAATCAATTATTTTATTTATCTGAATTTTGTCTATACTCTCCTTATGACAGAGATTCGTAATTTATCATCTTTATTGGAAGATTTTATAAATCAGATTAATGATAATCAGATTTCTATTAATATGATATTGAAGGCCTTTCATGAAAGAGGCTTTGGGATATTGCTGTTTATTTTTGCTGTTCCCATGGCTTTGCCTATTCCTGTTCCCCCTGGTATCAATATATTGCTTGCCACTCCTTTGCTTATATTAACTGCTCAACAAGCATTAGGTAGGCACATTATATGGATGCCTGAAAAAATTCGTAAGAAAGAAATATCAGGAAAAAAACTAAAATCTGTTTTTGATGCTGTTATACCTTGGATAAAGAAGATAGAGCTTCTGATTAAACCACGTATAGAATTTATTACTTATGGTATATTTTCTAATATTATCGGTATATTGGGCTTTATCATGGCTGTTTCTGTTTGTATTCCTATTCCGCTTTCCAACACTGTGCCTAGCTTTGGGATAGCATTGATGGCTATTGGTACATTAACAAGAGATGGGCTTGCTGTTATTGCTGGGGCTATGGTAGGAATTATATGGATATCTGGAATGATATATATTGCCTTATTTGTAGGGAAAGAAGGTTATGATATGTTTGAAGTCTGGATAAAATCTTTATTATAAGGAGCTAAAGATTATGAGTTGCCCTTTTACATTAAATCCTATCTCCTATTTAAAATGCCCTTATTCTATGAGCATTTTTATAGTGGTTGTTTCTTGTGCTGCTATTGCTGCGGCATATATTGCACAATATATTTTTGGGCTACAGCCTTGTATATTATGCCTGTACCAGAGAATTCCTTTTTATATTACTATCGCAATTGGGATTATTTCGTTTTATTTTTCTATTAAGAAAAAATATGAGGTTTCAGTATTTCTTATTGCCTTATCTGGTATTGCTTTTCTTTTTAATTCTGGGCTTGCTTTTTTCCACACAGGAGTAGAGCAAAAATGGTGGAAAGGTTTTTCTGGTTGTTCCGCTCCTGATTTTTCAAAAATGACACCAGCAGAAATGGCGGAAGCTATACGAAATATGCCTACTGTTTTTTGCGATAAGATAGCTTGGGAAATGTTTGGATTATCAATGGCAAATTATAATGTAATAGTGTGTTTTGGATTGGGCATTATATGTATTTCATCTGCTTTTATTATTAAGAGAAGGCTTAAAAGTGGTATTTGATATAAGCAAAGATTATATCGGAATTTTTTCTCCTTCTAGCTATATTTCAGAAGAAAACCTTGCTGGCGGGGTGAAAGAGCTAGAAAAATTTGGATTTAAAATTAAGATTCACCCTCAAACTATAAAGCAATTAAGAAAAACTCAAAGCGCAGGAACTCATGAAGAAAAGATAAGTGCTTTTTATGAGCTTTTGGAAGATAATGAAGTTGGAGCTATTATGGCAGCAAGAGGTGGAAATCGCTCTTTGCATTATCTGGATAAAATAGATTATTCATTGCTTGATAAATATCCGAAGCCTCTTATTGGTAGTAGTGATTTTACAAGCATTCTTAACGGGGCGTATACATGTTGTAAGAACCCCAGAAAAGATATATTCGGTGCTATGGTTTATTCGATATTTCTTAATCGCAATGAAAAAGATTCTCAAGAACAGTTAACTTATCTAAAAAATATATTAGCTGGAGAAAAAATCGAATATCCGAATAAGAATGCCAAGATTATAAAAGAGGGAAAAGCTGTTGGAAAAATGTTGGGCGGGACTCAAAGTGTTTTTCAAGCGATGATGGGGACTAATTTTTTTCCTGATATGGATAATGCCATTTTGTTTTTAGAAGATGTTGGAGAACAGGTGAGCAGAATCGACCGCATGTTTGCCCAATTAAAATTATCTGGAGTTTTATCAAAAATATCTGGATTGGTAATTGGTAATTATTTATTAGGAGATGAAACAGGAAGAAAATTTGGATTTTCTATTGAAGAAATATTAATCGAACATACTAAAGGTCTTAACATTCCTGTTGTTATGGATATGGATTTTGGACATGAAAAATATATTTATCCCATCAAATATGGTGGAAAAGCCTATCTAAATGCAAGGGAAAATAATGTAAAATTAGAGTTTTAGTTGTATGTAACTAACCCCTAGCGAAAAGTCTTTGAATAATAGTTTTTGGCTTTTCTTCAAAAAACGGCTCATTGATATATTCACAATGTGAAAGAATCTTACCGCTTTGCGATATAGTAAGCTTTATTATCACTGGTATAGATTTCTTCCTTGAATAAATTATATTTCCGTCCAAATAGATAATATTATCATTTGCCCAGTTTTTTTCGCTTATGGAATATTTATATATTTCGAATTTATCTAACCTGTTTTTAAATATTTCTTCTACTTCGTCATGTCCGTGGGCATTATCATATATATCTTTGTATGATAGGTTTATTTCAGTGCATTTTTCTATTAGTCTTACACTCCTGAAATTCAACCTTTCAAGGAAATTAATATAATCATCAAGATATGATTGTGCCCTCATCATAATATTATCACTAGATTTTTCATTATCGTTATGCAATATAATTATCCACTATTATTAATGAGGTTGAGCAATGACTTTTGTAGTAACAGATTTATGTATCAAATGTAAATATACTGATTGTGTTGAGGTTTGCCCAGTAGATTGTTTTTACGAAGGTGAGAATATGCTAGTTATAAATCCTGATGAATGTATAGATTGCGGTGTATGTGAGCCTGAATGCCCGATTGAGGCTATATTGCCTGATACCGACTCGGTTGCTGAAAAATTTATTGAGCTAAACCGTGAATATTCTTCAAAATGGGCAAATATAACAAGGAAGAAAGACCCGTTACCGGAAGCAGAAGAATATAAAAATGTTAAAGATAAGCTTCATTTATTATCACCTGCATCTGGTGAAGGTGATTAATTTATATTTTATAAACATCTATATTTAAGGAATTAAATCTATCTGAATCCTCTGCGAATCCAGCCTTTTTAAAGTTTGAGTATCCCCAGTCGAAATCTATAAGTTAAAAAAATATTAAAATCAAGTTGAAAAAATGCGTTTTTTATACTATATTCACATTCATGGTTAAAAACACGGGGTGTGAGAACGGGGTATAAACCGTCATATTTGGATTCAGAAGGATACTGATTTTTGAAACCCTGATTTTTCCATTAAATATACGAAGTGTTGTTAGAGGATGTTTTCTCTGGCGGTATATTTTGTACTTTAAACATAAATAAAGAAAAGGAATTATGAATGTCTGGAAATGAAAATATAGAATTCGCAGCAGGAGATTACGTAGTTTATCCAGCACATGGTGTTGGCGTTATTGAGGGAGTAGAAACACAGACAATAGGTGGAATGGAAGTTACTTTATACGCCATTTCTTTTGAAAAAGAGCGTATGAAGCTTAAAATACCTCTATTCAAAGCAAAAGCTTCTGGTCTTCGTAAACTTAGCGGTACAGATTATATGGAAGATGCTCTAAAAACACTTAAAGGGCGTTCGCGCATTCGTCGCACTATGTGGAGCAGACGTGCGCAAGAATATGAAACAAAAATTAATTCTGGAGACCCTGTTGCTATTGCGGAGGTTCTTCGTGACCTTAAGCGTAGCAATGATGATACTGAACAATCATATAGTGAAAGACAAATTTATCAGTCAGCTCTGGAGCGTCTTGCACGTGAGGTTGCTGCTGTTGAAAAAATCTCAGAAATTGAGGCTTCTTCAAAGCTAGAAGATATTATGGGTGTTAAAGCTGATATTCATAATTTTGCCTTAGATGATGATGATGATGATATAGCTGAAGATGAAGATACAAGAGAAGCAGCTTAGAATTAGTATTCTCCTTTAAAAAATAATTTGAAAACAGACATATAATTGCTTTTATATGTCTGTTTTTTCTTATATAATGTTAATATGGCAATTATGCCTTCACCCCACCTATTAAAAACAAATCTGGTTTAAAAGTGTGCATTAATATTGAATGTAAAAATGGTAATAACGCATTTATGCCCTTAGGTAAGTCCGAGCGTATATGGGTTATATCCGCCATACATTCAGATGTAGAAAAACTTATAAAGCTTCATGATGCGTTGCTGGAACAATTTACCCCCAATGATAGAATATTATATACAGGAAATTATACGGGATATTCCAATTATCCAATTCAGACAATAGATGAATTATTAACTTTTAGAAGGCTTGTTCTTTCTGTTCCATGTGTAAAGGCCAGTGATATTGTTTATCTGCGTGGACAACAAGAAGAAATGATGGATAAGCTTTTACAATTACAGTTTGCTCCTAATCCTGAGCATGTGCTTTTATGGCTGTTGAGTCATGGAATAGCCCCTACTATACAAGCATATGGAATTGATGCAAATGAAGGGGTAATTGCCGCAAGAGAGGGAGTTTTGGGGCTTGCTAGATGGACTAATAAAATTAGAAATGCTTTAAAAGTTAATGAAGGGCATGATATTTTTCTTACCAATCAGAAAAGAGCCGCTTATACTGATAATAATTTATTATTTGTTCATGCCGGACTTGACCCTGAAAGACCTTTGGAACAGCAAGGTGATTCGTTTTGGTGGGCTGATAATTCTTTTGAAAATATAAAAAATCAATATGCCAATTTTTCAAAAATTTTTAGAGGTTTCGACCCTAACCATAATGGTATAAATATAAATTGTGTAACAGCGACTCTGGACGGTGGTTGTGGTTTTGGTGGCAAGCTTACATGTGCTGGTATAGATATTAACGGCGATATTTTCGAGCTGTTTGAAATATAATTTTTTCAAGAAAATATTTTTGTGATCCAATTAGCTTATTTTGACGAATATATGGTCAAAATGCTTTTGTCCTTCTGCTTACTTTTTTACCCCTATTGTTAGTTGATGAAGAACAAAAGTTATTTTCATAGATAGTGAGGATAATATGGCTTATATAGATGATAATGACACACAAAAATCAAATCTTGATTTTATCCAAAACTCTATGTCTGAACCTATATTAGAGAAGGATTTTGAAAAAGAGCTTGCTTTGGCTTGGAGGGATAAAAAAGATGAAAAAGCCCTGCATAAATTGATAAAATCATATACTAGATTAGTAATAGCAATAGCTGCTAAATATAGAAATTATGGTCTGCCCTATGGTGACCTTATACAGGAAGGAAATCTCGGCTTAATGCTTGCTGCTGAGAAATTTGACCCAGACAGGGATATAAGATTTTCTACATATTGTCATTGGTGGATTAGAGCACAGATACAAGATTATATTTTAAGAAACTGGTCTATTGTGAGGACAGGAACAACTGCTGCTCATAAGGCGTTGTTTTTTAAATTTAGCAGGCTAAAGGCTCGTATTGAAAAAGAAGGAGGGCAATTATCTTTGAGCAAAAAACAAAAGCTGGAGATTGCTAATGATTTATCGGTTAATCTTCGTGATGTAAATCATATGGAAGAACGTCTTTCTAGTTCTGATTTATACCTAGATACACCAATATCAGCAGATGGCGATAAGGATTTTATAGATATGCTTTCTGATGAAAGGAAGAATCCAGAAGAAGAAATAATTGAAAAAAAATATGAGGAAGCAAGGAATAAATGGCTGGAAGAAGCATTAAGTAAACTTAATGAAAGAGAGCAAATTATCATCAGAGCAAGACATCTTAACGAAGGTAAAAATTCTACATTAGCTACTTTAGGGGAAAAACTAGGGGTTAGTAAGGAAAGAATAAGACAAATAGAACAAAAAGCCTTTGATAAGCTTAAAGAAGAATTATCAAATAAGGATTTATAGATAATTCTTCTATTTTTGTAATTTGAGAAATTTTTTTATCCTATTATTAC
>JALTZE010000240.1:7752-10380 GCA_027051315.1 Micavibrio sp. | reverse complement strand
ATCTGAAAATTATTAATAAAACCATTACCAAGAATATTATTCATCTCTTAATATTGATTTTAGATGGTTAGCTAATTCTGCTTTATCCATGGTATCTATTTGTCTTCTTGTTCTTTCTACTATTTCCATTTTCTTTTTTCTTTCCATTTCTTGAATGGCTTTGGCAACTTTATCCAGGGTTTCTTCTCCTATTTGCTCCCTAGCCTTACGCATATTAGCCATAGCTTCCTCACGAATTGCTCGGCTTTTTTCTTCACTACTGACTTTCTGTTTCTTTTTTGTTTTATTTTTCGAAAAAGGCCACATATTTATTTCCTTACTTAGATTTTAAAGTCAAAATCCTAGATTATGACTTTTTCAATTCTCTCTACTGCCCAATCTATTTCTTCTTTACTTATTATCAAAGGTGGAGCAAATCTTATCACCGTTTCATGAGTTTCTTTGCTTAATATACCTTCTGCCATTAGATTTTCGCATATAGTTCTTGCTGAAACTTTATTTTTATCTATTTCAACTCCGATAAAGAGTCCTTTTCCCCTTACCTGTCTAATTATATTTGATTTTATTGATAAAAGTTTATTTTTAAGATATTCACCATTTTCTAGGCTTTTTTCCGAGAGTTTTTCATCTTTTAGGATATTTATAGATTCGATTGCTATTGCACAAGCAATTGGATTACCCCCGAAAGTAGAGCCATGTGTACCTGCTGTAAAAACATCCATAACATCTTTTCTTGCTAAGAATGCAGATACGGGATATATACCACCTCCTAATGCTTTTCCTAATATTAGGCAATCTGGCTTATCTATTTCATATTGAAAGCAAAAATCTTTTCCTGTTCTTCCCATACCTGTTTGTATTTCATCAAGCATAAGCAATATATTATTATCTTTGCATGATTTTTGTATTTTTCTTATCCAGCCATTTGGTGGCGTTATTATTCCTGCTTCTCCTTGTATTGGTTCTACAAGTACGGCACATACATTATCATCAATATATGGTTCTATATCACTTCCATATGGAATTATTTTAAATCCTCCATCAAATGGGCCAAAATTTTCTTTATATAAATTTTCCGAAGAAAATCCGCATATTGTTGTTGTTCTTCCATGAAAATTATTTTCAAATACTATTATTACTGCCTTGTTCTTTTTTATCCCTTTTTTCTCATACCCCCATTTTCTTGCAGCCTTTATAGCTGTTTCGACTGCTTCTGCTCCTGTATTCATAGGAAGCATACGATTCATACCTGTAAGCTTACATAGTTTTTCTGCATAAATAGCTAAAATGTCGGAATAATAAGCTCTGGAAGGAATATCTATATTCTCAAGCTGTTTATATAATGCTGCTTTAATTCTTTTATTTAAATGCCCGCAGCTAACGGCACTATATGCGCTCATAAAATCTAGATATTTATTATTTTTATTGTCCCATAGCCACACTCCATCACCCTTACTGAGGATTATTGGTAATGGAGAATAATTTTGTGCTACATATTCTTTTTCCAAAGATATAAGGTCATAAGTCATTTTTATGATATTCCTTGTTAAGAAAGGTATATAGCAAAAATTATATCATATATAATTAACTTATATATTTTCTATTTTTGGTTGTTGTGATAGTTCAATTTCCGATAATTTTATATCTCTTTCAGATTCGTTTGACATTTGTCCATATATCATTACATAAACACCTGATATAATTATAATACCGCCGATTATTGTACTTAGATTTATATTATTATTTCCGAATAGAAGCCATATAAATATGGGAACAAATATAGGATACAGTACCTCTCCAAAAGCGGAATAGGTAGCTCCAAAAATTTTTACAGATTGATATATGGCAATGTTTGCTAATGCTGATGCTATCATTGCTCCTAAACATATTATAAGTAATTTTGTATCAACAAGGGGAACAAAATTTATTTTTTCGGCTGAAAAATTATGAAAGAGTATGGCTGCAAATAAAGTAGATGTTCCAAACATAAACATAAGAGTTGGTATTGATATGTTTTTAAGTCCTGCTTCTATTAATGCATAGCATATTCCCCATAAAATTGCGGCTATTATTGGTAAAGAATAAATCATCATTCCTCTCAATCTTTTGTGAATTATCACATATTTTTGTTTAAGAAATGGTTAATCTTCTGTGAAACCGCTATTAATTTCTTCATCAGAAAGCTCTAAGGCTCTGGGATGTATGCCCGTATCTTTGGATATCATGAAATATATAGAATCATCGCTTAATTCCCCTGATGTGCCATGTTCTTTTACCTGATAAGCACATGCAGCATCCATTGTGATAATGGATTTATCTGGGTTATTTCGTTTTCTTATATGTTCCCCTGTTACTTTTATAATAATTTTTAAAGCACGGTCGCTTATTTTGATTTTATGATGTTCTTCATATGATTTTCTTAATGCCTGAAGGATTTTATATGTTCCATTATAATCGGGAACTGATAAATCAACTTTTTGGAATCTTCTATCCATAGCAGGGTCGGCTGCTACATATATTCTATATTCATCTTTTGTCGTTGCTCCTATCACATTTAAGCTTCCTGCGGTAAGATATGGTTTCATAACTTCGGAAAGACCAGCATATGAAGAGCCTTCACATGAGGGC
>JALTZE010000240.1:0-7742 GCA_027051315.1 Micavibrio sp. | reverse complement strand
TCATCTATAAAGATTATATATTTTGGGTATCCTTGCCTAAAATATCTTTCTGATATTCCTTTTAATAAAGGAACTATTCTTCCCTGAAATTCTGATATTCTTGCTGTTCCTGCTGCCATTGCAGCAAGGTCAAGTTCAAGAACTCTGGCATCTTTTAGATAATCAGGGACATTTCCCGCAACAATTGTCTGAGCAAGCCCTACACAAAGAGCCGTTTTACCAACACCTGCAGGTGCCTGAAGCATAGCATTTTTTCGTCCTTTTTGTAGAAGTATTAATATAACTTGGTCGATTTCTTCATCTCGTCCATGTATGGGGTCATACCGACCTGCGGCGGCAAGCTTTGTAAAATCATTACAATATTTTTCTATTAATTCTTCTAATTCATCATCTGATATTAGAAGCTCCACTTCTTCTGACATATATTTTCCTCCAACTCAATTGACTATAGCTGAAAAATGTAAACAGTTAGTTGATTTACATAAATTCTTCTTTTTTATAGCCCTGTGCATATAGTGCAGAAGTAAGATTGCTGTAAATTATCAAATTGTCCAGATTTTCTTTTACCAATGGTTTCGGTTTATATCCTATACCAAGATTTGCATATTGAAGCATAGGAAGGTCATTTGCTCCATCTCCTATAGCCATTGATTCTGATATATCAAGATTATTGCTATTTATGTATTTGATAAGATATTCAAGTTTACTATCTTTATCCAATATTGGTTCTTTGACATTTCCTGTAATTTTATTATTACATATTTCCAATATATTACCATGATGATGATGAAAATAAGATTTTTGTGCTATTTTTTCTGTAAAAAAGGTAAACCCTCCAGAAACAAGGACACATATTGCTCCATTATTTTTCATGGTTTTTATTAATCTCTTTGCACCTTCATTTATTATTGTTGAATCTAAAGTATCTTGAAGAGTTCTAACAGGTAGGTTTTTTAGTAAAGATACACGTTGTTTTAATGCTTGTTTAAAATCAATTTCTCCATTCATTGCTTTTTGCGTTATTGCAGATATTTCATTTTTTATTCCAGCATATTGCGCTAACTCATCAAGTGTTTCTGTTTTTATTATCGTTGAGTCCATATCTGCTATGATAAGTTTTTTCTTTCTATTATGTGCTGATGTACAAAAAATATCTATTTTATATTTATCCATAATCATTCTTAGCTTATCCATTTCATCTTTTGTAGGACGACCTGTTATTTGTATATCTGCTGCTTTGTGTTTATCTAACCATTGTGGATGTGATATTGGAGAATATTTCATATCACTAAGTGCAAGCTCAATTGTTGCGATATGTGCTGAATATAAAGATTTTTGTGATGAAACTAATGTTATATAATGCATTTCTTTGTACTATATTTTATAAAAGTTCATGTTTATTCATGAAACTAAGGCATTATATATTATTTGCCATTATAGTACGATATATTTTAAGATTTCTTTCCCACCAAAGATGATTATTGGTGTTGTCTATTCCTCTTATTACTTCTTCTAAAGCCTTATTACTATCGAAAGGTAATTCATCAAATTCGGGTACTTTTGTATGTGTATCTACTGCTTGAGAGAAATGATTTGATATGGTTCGCATTGCAAGATTTGTTCTTATATAATCGCCAAAATGAAGATAACTCATATTTTTATCATGAATACGATAATCTATATAGCTGTTTTTAGTATGTCTTATTATTCCTCCTTGTTTCGTAATCAAGGTGAATAATGTCCAGTCAAGACATTCATTACCTGATGATATTTGTTCGAATGCTTTGTGTACTTTTTCTACATTTGATATTGTATTACCAAATCCACAGCAATTTCCTGTTCTTAACAGTTCATAAGTTATATGATGACCATGTTCAAGAATATTTCCAAATACCCATATTTCATCTTCAGTTGAATATTCTGTTCCGAATTTATTTAAATCACAGCATATTACATCTGCATTTAAATCAGAGATTTCTGATTTCATAGTTTCTATATGTGTATCTGGAGCTATGTCATCTGAATCTATTCCTATTACATAATCGTAACCATTTTCCCTTAAAGTTTCATATCTACGTTTATTGTTAAGATATATTAATTTATGATAATCATAGTCCGCTTCTTTTTCGCTTGTTTCTACTATCAAAAGCCTATCTTCTAATACAGGGGCATAAGCATTAACAAGCCTTTTTATATATTCTTGGCTACATTCTTGAGCTATCACCTGCAGGTCAAAATTCTGGTCTGTTTGTCTTGTTAGTGATTCTAGAAAATCTTTAATAAAGCTTTCTTCTAGCCATTTATATATCACAGTACTAACTGCTGTTTTCATTTTATAGCCTGTTTATAGTTCCCTGTTTTTCATATTACCAAGATGTTTAGCATTAAATATTTATTTGTTTCAAGTTTTTTTAGATGTTATATCTTTTGGAGTATTTATTTTTTATAGAAAGAGCATGTATTCATGAGCATTAAACCAGATATTAAACCTGTTAATCCTTCTTTTTCTTCAGGGCCTTGTGCAAAAAGACCTAAGTGGAATCCTGATTTTTTAAAAGATGCTTTTTTAGGACGTTCTCATAGAGCAGGGCAGGGAAAAAAATTATTAAAGCAAGTTATTGAAGACCATAGAAGAATATTAAAAATTCCAGATGATTATAAGATAGGAATTGTTCCGGCATCAGATACAGGTGCAATAGAAATGGCGATGTGGTCAATGCTAGGGGCAAGGGGAATAGAGGCGCTTGCTTGGGAAAGTTTTGGTACTGGCTGGCAAAAAGACATAATAGATCATCTTAAAATAGAAGATGTGGATTTATTTTGTGCCAATTATGGTGATATAGCGGATTTATCAAAAGTAAATAGTGATAGAGATATTATATTTACGTGGAATGGTACTACTTCTGGGGTATGCGTTCCTAACGGAGAATGGATAAAATCAAATCGTAAGGGGCTTACTTTTTGTGATGCTACTTCTGCTGTTTTTGCTTATGATTTACCATGGGATAAGCTTGATGTTACTACATGGAGCTGGCAAAAAGTAATAGGGGGAGAGGCGGCACATGGTATGTTAGTGCTTTCACCACGTGCGATAGAAAGACTAGAAAGTTATAAGCCTGACAGACCATTGCCAAAAATATTTAGAATGGTAAAAAACGGTAAATTTGATGAATCTATATTTGAAGGTCTTACCATCAATACTCCTTCCATGATGTGTGTAGCAGATATTCTTGATAGTTTAAAATGGGTGGAGTCAATAGGGGGATTATATGCTACGATAAAAAGATGTCGTGAGAATTTAAGTGTAATTGAAGATTGGGTTGAAAAAACCGATTGGGTTGATTTTCTTGCCAGAAGTGAGGATATAAGGTCACGTACATCGGTTTGTCTTAAAATTACTGATTCTTGGTTCGAAAAACTTGGTGATAAGCAAATGGATTTTGTGCAGGCTCTTTGTAAATTATTGGAAAATGAGAATGCTGCTTATGATATAAAAAGCTACCGTGATGCACCAGCGGGGTTACGCATATGGACAGGGGCAACTATTGAAAAATCTGATTTAGAAATACTTACAAAATGGCTAGACTGGGGATATGAAAAAGCAAAAAAGAATTTCTCTTAATATATTTGAATAGCCATAAACATCTATCAAGAATAAGGATTTTTTGATGTACGTGCGTGTATTCTTATAGGTACAGCCTCTATTCCAAAATCTTCTTTAATGCCATTGATAATATAACGTTTATATGTTTCTGGTAATTCATCAGGTTTTGAACACCATAAGGCAAATGTAGGAGGTCTTGATTTTATTTGAGCTATATATTTTAATTTATTGGGTCTGTTACTAACTAATGGCGGCGGGTGATGAGACTCCATAGATGAAAGCCAACGATTAAGCTTTCCAGTAGGAAGACGAGAATGCCACGTTTTATATACATACAAAACAGTATCCATTAATTTATCAAGTTTTCTTCTCCTAATGGCGGAAATCATTACTATTTTTACGTCTTTAAGCTGCCCAAGAGATGTTCTGATTTTATATTTAACATCTTCTCTTGCTTGTTCCCTGTCTTTTACTGCGTCCCATTTGTTAACAGCAATTATCAATGCTCTCCCCTCATTGATTACATGTCTTGCTATAATCAAGTCTTGTTTATCCATTATTTTATTACCATCGATAACAAGAACCACAACTTGAGCAAGTCGTATGGCTCTTAATGAGTCATCAGCCGCCATTTTTTCTATACGGTTAGTTATTCTTGCCTTTTTTCTAAGCCCTGCTGTATCTACTATCCTGATTTCTTTACCTTCGTGATTAAGATAGGCTGCTATTGCATCTCTTGTTATACCGGCTTCAGGGCCTGTCATAACTCTTTCTTCACCTAAAAGTGCATTCATAAGAGTTGACTTACCTACATTTGGGCGTCCTACAATAGCAAGCTTAATAGGTTTTTCTTCTATTTCTTCGAGCTTCTCTTCGATACCTTCGGCAAAATCAAAATCTACATTTCCTTCAATTTTATCTAATTCTTCTCCTGAAAGATTGATACCATATATGTCTTTGTCATCGTCATCATCATCTTTATCTTCTGGTATATATTGCAATATTGCCTGATATAAATCATTTAATCCGTGTCCATGCGCAGAAGAGATTGCTATAGGCTCTCCAAGTCCAAGTGTCCATGCTTCTGATATTCCTGCGGCTGCTGCAGTTTCATTTTCGCATTTATTGACGCATAAAATCACAGGTATTTTTTGTCTTCTTAACCAATCAGCAAAATGTTCATCAAGTGGATTAAGGCCGCTTCTTCCATCTATCATAAATAATACAAGATTAGCATGACCAAGGGCTTCTTCGGTTTTTGTACGCATTCTTGCTTCTATTGATTTATCAAATTTTTCTTCTAGCCCTGCTGTATCTATTAAGGTTATTTTTTTATCATATACCCACCCATCAGTTTCGCGCCAATCTCTGGTTACTCCTGGTGTATCATCTATAATGGCAAGTTTCTTTTTTGCCATACGGTTAAAAAGAGTCGATTTACCTACATTTGGGCGACCTATTATTGCAAGTCTTAGAGTCATTTATCATTCCTATTTGCTTTACCATGTCGTCTAGCAGCTATAAAACAAGTTGAAACGACAAAGTTTTTCTAGCGATATGCCATGATTGTGCCATCATTTGCAAGAAGATAAAGCGTATTATTGGCAATTACAGGAGATTTTATTATATTTTTCCCTGAATCATATGTTTTAGCTATATTACCAGTTTTTGGCGATATTTTATATATGATACCATTGCTGCCTACTACAAAAAGATAGTTTCCAGCCATGATAGGACCATGCATATTTATGATTCCGTCCTTATCTTCTTCATCTTCATATTTAGGAAGGGCAGTAACCCATATTATATTTCCTGTTTCACTTTCCAGAGCAACTAGCTCATTACTATTTGAGATAAGATAGATAACATCACCAGCAAGCCACGGTGTTTCTGTTCCTCCTATTTCTTTTTGCCATATTCGTTTACCTGTACGTTCATCTATGGCGATGGCTCGTCCCCCGAAACTAATTGAATATATTGCGCTATTTCCTATTACGGGAAGAGCCTTAATATCAGCAAGAGCGGATAACCCACCCATTTTCCTTATTGGGAAAAGATTATCTGACCATAAAACAGAACCATTTTCTATACGGAGGGCATAAATCTCACCTGATGAAAATGCTGATATAACTATATCTCTATTAGCAGCTGGGCTTGGTGTGCCTAGAAGTTCTGTTGTTTCATTAATTGCTTGATGTTCCCATATTATATTTTTTTCAAGGGCGGATATGGCCAATATACGGTTATCCATTGTTGATATAAATATTCTATCTCCCATTACTGTCGGTGCAGCACGAGCAGGTGAAGGAAGTTCTTTACGCCATAAAATCTCACCATTATCAGGTGATACAGCTATTAATTCTTTGAAGCCATTTGTGGCATATATTATGTTATTTGAATATGAAACCCCACCACTTATTACTGTTTCTTTTTCATCTTCGGGGGAAAGGTCAACGCTCCATATTTTTTTACCATTAGTAGCAGATAAAGCTATTAGATAATTTTTATTATTGATTATATATAATTTATCACCTGCTATAATAGGAGAAGATGAAAGAGGTATATCTTTAACTTTTTTTGCTCCTATTGATGATTTCCACTGCAAATCAAGATTTGACGAATCAAAGGAAAGATTCTGCATTACATGATTGGGGTATCCACCTGATTGAGGCCAATATTCATTTTTCCATGATTTTGGTATGAATATAGATGAATTAGTTTCTTCGGGTTGTAGGCTTTTTGTTAGCTCAAGTACTGATATTCTTTCACCTTGTAGTGGTGCTTCTTCATCTTCAAAAATTCCCATTGACCCACAAGAAGATAAAATTAAAGCCACTGATAACAGGCTTACATATCTTTTAAGATTTAATATCATTATTCTTGCACCTTTGTTTTTTCTGCTAATTTTATTTTATATATATGTTTAAGCGAGTTTGCTCTTTGTGTTAGCGATATTGGTACTGACTTTTCTTTAATTATCTCATCAAGAAGTTGTACTGCTGTTTTATAATCATCTAATAAATGGGCATTTATCACTGCTTTTTCTAGCATAGCATGATATTTCCAAGGGCTGTTTTTTGATAAAATCAGCTTATCAAGATTCTCATTTGCTTTTTGAATGTTAAAATTATCTTCTGATATTGCTATTCTTGTTAACATTAAAAGGGCAAGCTCTTTTATAATATCAGGAGAAGACTTATCAGAATAAATAGAATTATATATAGCTTTTGCTTCGGATATTTCTTCTTTTCCGAGCATGATACCAGCTTCATTCATAAGTGATATTGATTTAATCGGATTTTTCAGTTCTGTTGAGAGTTTTGTTATTTCTTCTACTGGATTATCTGATTCTAATGCAATGATAAGTTTTTGGGTCTGTTTACCATTTATATATGTATTATATTGTTTAAAAGCTGACCATGATGAAGCGGCGATTATAAGTAATATAAAGCTACTTATTATTGCTATTTTATTATCATTCCAGAATTTTTCTGCTTTTTCTTTTCTTAGTGCTTCATCTATTTCCTGAATAATATCTGACATTTTTTTTCCAGTTTTATTAAAATCGAACTATATATATGTGTTATAATGACCTCTATGAGTCAAGATGATAATTCTAATAATTTTCCATCATTGTAGTTTGCAAAGAGTAAATTCTCTACTTTAATGGGCTTATATGCACAATCTGTATCATGTAATATTTTTATGGATTATTCTATAGAATATTGTCCTTCGGGTGGTTGGCAAGAATTTCATTTCAATAAACACAAAGAAACAGATAATTCAACAAAGCGATACCGATATTCTATTCATAAAAGAATATCGGTTATAATCCAATGTAACTACTCTGCAGCTTGCCTTATATCCATGTTACTGCCTAAATTAGAGCATAGACAATCAATGATTTTGGCAACATTTTTATCGAGAAGTGAATAATATATCGTTTGGGCTTGTCTTCTTGTTTTTACTATCCTATCTCTTCTTAATCTAGCTAAATGTTGTGATAACGCAGATTGGCTAAGACCTACGATATCTTCTAATTCTCCTACACTTTTTTCTGACTCAACCAAAGAATTTAGAATAACTAACCTACGGTCATTAGACATGGCTTTTAGAATATGTACTGCCTTATCTATAT
>JALTZE010000239.1 GCA_027051315.1 Micavibrio sp. | reverse complement strand
ATGTTTCAAAGAAGAACATAAATTGTTTTATTTCCATTATTAAAACAGGCCTTCCTTGGGGGACACCTAATAAATATGTTTAATTTCAAATGCACATAAACAATGTTGTTTCCATTATTAAATACAATACATTTGGGGTGGTGGTGGTTGGGGGCACATAATACATATGTCTAGTATATTTGATTTGCATAAGCACAACTCATGTTATTTTCAGTATCAAATATCTTTTTCAGGGAATGATTATATATATCCCTTGCCTCACAGAAGGACTGAAAGTCCGTTATATCCTTAAATTGATAATTAAATATTCTGAAAATGCAGTAGGCATATTCTTGTAGGATATTAGCAAAAATTCTTTATTAAATTTAATATCTTTCCAAAAATCTTCAAAAAAACAAAAGGGTACATATTATGCGTAAAATTAGAAAAAAGTCTTTGTTAACAAGCTCTGCGATTATTACTACTGCTATGGTAGTTGGTTCAATTGCTATGGCTGGTTCTGTAAAAGCACAGGATTATACGTTACCACAAAATGGTAATGTAACATATGGAACAACAACCATTGATACTTCACAATCATCATCAGGAATAATGAATGTTAATCAGTCTAGTGCTGTTACCTCTATTGACTGGGATAGCTTTAATATTGGTCTTGATGCATCTGTTACTTTTAATCAGCCTAATTCTTCTGCTATAGCCGTTAATAGAGTCGTTGGACAAGGGACAAATCCTACACAAATATTGGGAAGACTTTCGGCAAATGGTCAGTTGATGGTACTTGATGGAAATGGGGTGTTTTTTGGTAATAATGCACAAATTGATGCATCAGGACTTTTAGTTTCAACAGGCGATATACAAAATTTTAACGATGTATTACTAGGTGCTGCACCAATTATTTCAAATTTTGGTAATGGTTCGATTGAAAATAACGGTAATATTACAATTGCTGATTATGGTTTGGCTGCTTTTGCCGCTGCAAGAATTGTTAATAATGGCAATATTACAGTACATAGAGGTACTGTAACAATGGCGGGTGGAGATACAGTTACTCTTGACCTTTTTGGTGATGGGCTTTTATCTATAGACGTAACCAATCCTTCTACCATTATACAAAATAATGGTGTTATTAATGCTTCATCATTAAATAATATTATAAATGACACAATATATGTTGATACTCCACAAGTAGCCTCTGCCTCAGTTATTGGTGGTAAAATTGTTTTGCGTGCTGAAAATGTAGAAACAAGTGGGATATTAAATACTGACGGTCAAGAAGGAGGTGGTGTTGTTACCATTGATGCAGGAAATGATGCCAAAAATACAGGTGTAATAACAGCAAATGCTCTTGGTAGTGGCAATGGTGGTATTGTTAATATCGAGTCAGACCTTTGGGCAAGACATGAAGGTAGTATAGAGGCTAAAGGAATAGCAACAGGTAATGGTGGGCAGCTTGTCCTTAGTGGTGATTTTGTAGGTTACAAGGGATTAACAAATCTTGATGGTGTAAATGATGGATTTATAAATATAATAACAGATAGACCATATTTGCGTAATGGGGCTCTTACAAGTGCTTCTTATATTGATACAGCATCACTTACAAATTCATTAAGAACCTCAAATGTAAATATTACAGCTAACGACAAGATAGTTATTGGGCAAGCGATAGACCTTAGCACATGGGTTGATGGTGCTAATACAGGGCTTGTAACAAATGAGATTGAGATGAATGCTCCTCGTTTGGATTTATTGGATAATGTAATAATTACCTCAAATCTTTATGATTTAAATATTGATAAAATGAAGCTTGAAGCAAAATTAATGTTTAAGGACGCAGTAGGAGCTAGTCCTGTTCTTCCTAATATCAATATACATAGTATAAATATGACTACTGAAGCTTCAAGAGTGGATGTTAGAAATAATAATGCTCTTATATCACAGGCAGCATCTCTTGGTGACGATAATGCTAAAATATATGTAGCTGCTGGTATTTATAATGATATTGTAGGTGCGTATAAAATTGGTCAAAGATTTTTTGGTGCTAATGCGTGGACTGATGGAGATGGAGCTAGGGGGCAAGAAACAACTATTATTGCCTATCCTGGATATGCTTCATTTGGGGTTTATGCGGATAATGTAGAGATAAACGGCTTTGAGCTTACTGGTGGACAAACGGGTATTTCTG
>JALTZE010000238.1 GCA_027051315.1 Micavibrio sp. | reverse complement strand
CTTACTTCTTGCTGCTATTGCTGCATTTTTTGCATCCCAATATTTGGTAACTCCATTTTTAAGAAATTCCATAGATAAATTATCGTTCAAATCTACGGTAAGAATTCCACCTGGAATAAGGGAGAAAGCATTTTCATATATTGATAAAGGCCCTGCTATATAGCCAAATTTAAGATATTGAGATACTGCATTTTTATTTATTACTGGATTAAATTCTGGATGCTGTCTGAATGATTTTACCTGAGATGCAAATAGCAAATCATTTCCTGCCATAGCTAAGTATAATGGCTTTTTTCCAAAATGGTCCCTTATGAAATGGATTTTCTTATCTTAACAATCATAAAGAGCAATCGCAAACATTCCTTTTATTTTTTGTAATGTTTGTGCTATTCCAAAAATTTCAAAAGCAGATAGTAAAATTTCTGTATCGCTTCTTCCCCTAAATATTATACTTCTTTCTTCTAGGCTTTTTCTTATATCAAGGAAGTTATATATCTCACCATTAAAGCATATAACATATTTACCGCTGGAAGATACCATTGGCTGATTTCCTTCTGGAGATAAATCTATGATTGATAATCTTCTATGACCAAGTGTGATAGGAAAATTATCCGCACTCCAAAGCCCTCCGCTATCGGGGCCTCGTCTTTTCAGGCTATCACACATCAAAGATGCAATTTCCCTGTGGTGAAGCTTTTCTTTGTATGATTTGGGCTGGAATATCCCTGCAATTCCGCACATATGTTATTTTCCTTCTATATTTATAATATTATCTAACATATATTGAATATGTTGAATATATAGATATTAATTATTATTAAACAGAATTTAGGGTTAGGATTCGTTATGAGAATTATAAATATCATTCTGGCTATAATTATTTTTTTTCCTATAAATGCAGTTGCAAAAGATGAAAAGCAAAGCATGAAAGTTGATTTTGTATATGATGGCGATACGTTCTTTGCTGATGGTGAAAGAATAAGGATTTGGGGTATCCAAGCACCTGAATTTAAGACAAGAAGATATTTCAGGGCGGGAGCTGTATTAGAAGATATGATAGTAGGAAAAGTAATTAAATGCGTACATAGAGATACTGACCGTTATAAACGTAAAGTAATGCAATGCTGGCTTAATGATGAAGATATAAGTAAGAAGATGATAGAATCTGGTGAGGCCAAAGAATATATGAGATTTACCAAAGGATATTATAAGAATAAAACTGTTACAAATGATAAAAAATAATTTATATTATTATTTAGAAAAGCGGTTAAGGCTAAGGAGTATCAATTGTCGCAGATAGAAGAACAAAGAAAACAAGAACAACCTCACTCATGCCCAGAATATACTGAACTAAAAAGAAAATTTAGAGATATAGGAAGGCTAAATGCTATAGGAGAAGTTCTAGGGCGAGATTTTCTTACCGCTATGCCAGATGGTGCATATCAAAGCCGCCTTAATCAAATAGCATATCTTTATCGTATTATTCAGGAATTTATCATAGATAAGGAAATATTAGACCAACTTCACAAAGCCCAAGAACATAAGGATAATAATCCTAATGATTGGGACGATTGGGATTGCGCCAATTTACGGGAGATGATTTGTACTTACCAAGAACATTGCCTGATAAATCAGGATATGATGGAACATAATGCTAAAATGGAAAGTGAAGGTAGAAGAAAGCATAAAATTGCCAAAGACAAAAATGACTGGATAGGCATAAAAGACCATCTTAAGGAAGTTATCGAGAATAAAAGAGAAATAGCCGAACTTAAGATGAAGGCTACCGATGCAAATTCACTATATGAAGCTCTTTTAATGGATTATTGCCCTGGAATGAGGCTTGGGGATATTGAACGCTGGTTTAATAATATTGAAAAAAATATTTCTATATTATTGCCACAAATAATTGAGAAGCAAAAAGAAAAGCCTGAACCTTTAGAACTTATGGATTTTTATCCTGAAAGTTCACAAATGTGGCTTAATGAAGAATTGCTTGAACTTTTTGGATTTGATTTTGAGCGTGGGGGATTATATCAAACTGGACATAACCCAGTTGAGGGGGGAACGCCTGATGATACTAGATTAGTAATATCAGATGCTATCACCTCTGATTTTACTATATCGTTAAAAAGTGCCTTACATGAAGGGGGGCATGGGCTTTATATTCAAGGACTACCCCGAAGAAGCTGG
>JALTZE010000237.1 GCA_027051315.1 Micavibrio sp. | reverse complement strand
CCTTCGATATTTTCTATTTTTTCTTCGACTTCTCTGACTAGATTATCTTTCTCATCTATAGATAGATTTCCCCTTGCATGAACTAAAATAACAGCATTCTTTGGCTCTATATCTGGGAAAAACTCAATTCCTTTCCCAAATTTAACATATGATACTTGAACGATAATAAGTAACGCAACAGCAACCAATATAATTGTTCCAGGTATATTCAAAACTTTCCTTAACAAAGATATATATAAGGCGGTAAGTCCTTCTTCCTTTTCAATCTTTGTCATATCTATATTTGTTGTGATGTTTCTTTCTTTTTTTCCTAATATCGCTCCTGCCACTGGAACAAAAATCAAAGCCATTAATAAGGAAGAAGACAACACAGCCAGCAAAGTAATAGGCATAAATTTCATAAATTCCCCAACTATATCTGGCCAAAATAGCAAAGGAGCAAAAGCAGCCAACGTAGTAACGGTAGATATTGTTATAGGAAGAAACATTCTTTTTGCAGCCATTGAATAAGCCGACCTTCTATCCATACCCTCAGACATTTTACGGTCAGCATATTCAGTAACAACTATAGCACCGTCAACAAGCATACCAACGGATAATATAAGAGAAAAAAGTACAACAATATTTATCGTAAGTCCCATAAGATAGATTATAAGTATACCACTTAAAAACGCACCAGGTATAGCAAGTCCGACCAAAGCCGCAGCCCTAAAACCTAAAAATACAATCATTACAGTCATTACAAGTAAAACAGCACTAATAATGTTATTTTGCAAATCATTAAGCATAGTTCTAATATCTTCTGAACGGTCTTGAGAAAATGTAACAGATAGATTATCAGGCCATGTTCTGGAATTTTTTGTAACTACTGCTTTAACTTGCTCAATAGTTTCAATAACATTCTCACCAGGTTTTTTTACAATCTCTAATGCTATTGCTTTTTTGCCATCAGAGCGTGCATACGTTTCCCTATCTTTATATGTTCTTTTGATTGAAGCTATATCCTTAACTTTGATAACAGAATCACCTCTAACAACAAGTGGCATTTCAAGTATTTCTTGTACATTATCAAAAAGACCAGGAACTTCTATTGCGAATCTGCCTTCACCTGTATCAACATTGCCAGCAGCCACAAGCCTATTTGATAAATTAAAAAAATTAAGAATCTCTACTCCTTTAAGCTTATATGCTTCAAGCATTTCTGGTTCTAGGATAATTTCTACAAGCTCTTCTCTATCACCTGCTATTCTTGCTTCTAAGACTGATGGTATAGTTTCTATCCTATCTCTCATATTCTTGGAAAGCTTGATAAGAGTTCGTTCAGGGACATCACCTGAAAAAGTAACTATTAATATAGGAAATAGACTTATATTAACTTCTTTTACCATCGGCTCATCAGTGCCGTCGGGAAGTTCTGATTTTGCCTTATCTACGGCCTCCCTTACGTCATTCATAGCTTCTTCTGAATCAAAGCCAGCCAAAAATTCCAGCATAATATTTCCACCGCCTTGATAGGATTTTGATTTTATTTCCTTCACCCCATCAATTGAAGATAATTCTTTTTCTAACGGTCTTATAAGCAATTTCTCAGAATCTTCTGGAGAAATTCCTTCATGTGCTACTGAAATATATATAATAGGTATTGGTATATCAGGGTCTGACTCTTTGGCTATATTACTATAAGAATAGCCACCACCAATAAGAATGAGTAACAGCACAAATATTACAGAGCGCCATCTTTCTATAAATTTATCCATAATATTGCTATTTTCCATCATTATTCATGAATATAGTTTCTACTTTTGTGCCATTTCTAACAAATTCATGCCCTACAGTAATTAAAGTAACTTCATCATTAAGCCCTTCTATAAGCATCAGCTTATTTTCTTCTGATATTATTTTTATTGGTATAAATCTTGTTATATTATCCTTATCAACTATCTTTACTCCTAAAACACCATCATCATTCAATGATAATAGCGAAGGGCTTATTTTGTGAAGTTTTCTAGTACCTACCAAAAAGCGAAGCGAAGCACTCATTCCTGATAATATTTCATGATTCTTATTATTAATAGAAACTTTTATCTCAAAAGTCCGATTTTTCTCATCTGCTTTAGGAGATATATAATTTATCTTGCTAAATTTAAAAAATAAAGTATATTCTAAAATATACTTTATTTTTTTATACTATTTATAAT
>JALTZE010000236.1 GCA_027051315.1 Micavibrio sp. | reverse complement strand
GTGCAGTATCATATGATAATAGAAAACTATCCAGTAATTTGGGAAAAGTTAATCTAATAAATCATATTTTAAAAAGGTCAAATCTTAATACTTTACGAAAAACTAATTGCTCAAATAAGTTTAATATTTTTCAATGGGAAGGGCAATAATCTATGCGTTATGATTGGTTGCCAGAGTTAAAATTACGTTCTGATTATTTATCTGAGGAAGATTATATAAATGCTTTGTACGAAGACTTTAAAAGAGATTTTCTTGATAAAGAACGTAAGTTTAAGGGGCTGCCAATTAGGATAAAAAGGCATCCTCCCTATAATGGTATATTCTCTGGAAAGGAAGCAACTTTTAGACATTTGATAACGGAGGGACATGATGAGAATAATAGGATTATATCCCCTAGTCGTTGTAAGAGAATTGGATGGATATTGCCTGTCATAGAGAATTATGAAACAAAAGAAGTACATTGTTGGAAAAATTATCGTAAATCTAATGGATATGCCTATATATTATCATTATCAAACTTTAGTTATAAAGTTGTCCTAACAAAAAGAAGTGATTACCTATTATTATGGACACATTTTCCTCTTACATATGGACATGAGAGGGAAAAATTAAGAAAAGATTGGGAAAAGAATCAAATAATAAGTTAGCTAAAAAGCTGAAACCGCACCAAAGTTTGGTACGGTATCGTCACTCCTTCCACATCTAGGTAGATGAGATATTATAATTATTTCATATTATGGTTCGATATGTCAATAAGAAAATCTCTTATCTTTTCTGGGAACATTAATGCGCAAGGTGTAACAATTAAAGTTAACATAGTAGAAAAAGCAAGTCCAAAAGCTATGGCAGTAGATAGCTGTACCCACCATTGAGTTGACGGAGCTCCTACTGATATTTCTGCCCCGATAAAGTCGATATTAATCTGCAATACCATAGGCATTAAGCCTAAGATAGTGGTAATCGTAGTCAAAAGAACAGGTCTAAGCCTTTGTGCACCTGTTTTTATAATAACTTCCATTCTACTTAATTTTTGTGTTTTCATTAAGTAATGATAAGTATCAATTAGCACTATATTATTATTAACAATAATACCTGCAAGAGCAATTACCCCAACACCAGACATCACTATACCAAATGGTTGCCCCGTTATAAGCAAACCAAGCATTACCCCTATTGTTGACATTATTACAGAACTTAAAACTAAAAAAGCATGATAAATGGAGTTAAACTGCGTTACTAATATAATTGCCATTATAAATAATGCTACGGCAAAAGCTTTTTTAAGAAAATCTGCTGACCTTTTTTGTTTTTCATCATCTCCTTTGAAACTTATTTGAACTCTTTTATCAATCTTGTTCGCATTATTGCTTATCCAACTATTTATCTTATTAATTTGTTCATTAATATTAACTTCAGGTTTTACATTGGCTTTTATAGTAACAATCCTTTTTTGCCCTGACCTGTTTATAGTTCCAACAGCTGGTGCAGCTATTATTTTTACAAAATTAGTAATTGGTACAGAACCATATTCAGTTTCTATTCTTATCTTATCTAATTGTTCTAATGTTCTGTTTTTATCACCATGCCTGATTACTATATCAATTTCATCATCACTATCATGTGCTCTAAAATCCCCAACTTTCAAACCATTTGTTACCATACGTACATAATATCCTATTGTGGTTATATCTAGACCAAATTTTGCTGCTTGCGCTCTATCTACTTTTATTTCCCATTTTATTTTTGGCAAAGGAAGACTATCTTCAATATCTATAAAATTCCCTTCTTGTTCCATCAGATTAATTATTTCTTTCGCCACAATAGGAAGTAACTCAGGATAATATGATGATATTTGTATTTCTATATCTTTATCCGATTGTGGACCTTTTTTTTCTTTTTGTGCATATACATATATGCCTGCTATATCCTTTGTTTTGTCTTTTATTTCATTAAGAATTTCATCTGCTTTTCTTCTTTTGTTCCATTCTTTAAATTCTATCTGTATTTGTCCTATAACATCTTCTGCTGCGTTAGAACCGCTATCTAACTTTCCAACTCTGGTATAAAAATTCTTAATTCCTTCGATATTTTCTATTTTTTCTTCGACTTCTCTGACTAGATTATCTTTCTCATCTATAGATAGATTTCCCCTTGCATGAACTAAAATAACAGCATTCTTTGGCTCTATATCTGGGAAAAACTCAA
>JALTZE010000235.1 GCA_027051315.1 Micavibrio sp. | reverse complement strand
ATATAATATAAACCATTCTTAAAAGAACAGGGTCTAAAAAGCAAAATATATTTATTTCCTCCTACAAAATAATGCAATTATCTTTGAGGTTAGCTATAGCAGTTTTTAAGGGTTCAAGCAAGGTTAGGCTCATAAAAAAAGCCGTTTATCAACGGCTGTTTTTACTTAGCTCCTGTGCGGTATTCTAACAATGTTTTATCTATCGTTTTTACAATCTCTGGTCCCATTTTTTTCTGATATTGTTTCATTTTTTCTACGGCTGATTTACCATTTGGATTTGAATAAAATTCAACTAACGCCTCAAGTTCTTTTACCGTGAATGTTTCTTTCATATAGTTTCTGGATTTTTTTTCCAAATCCGCATAATCAACTAACATACGCATGGATTTTTCAAATCTTTCTTTTTCTTCCTTAGTTTTTGCATATTTAGGAGCCATAATATCTATTGCATTATCAATCAGTTGTGCCGATGGTAAATATTTATGTAATTTTCTGATAAGTTCATCTTTCTTATCTTCATCAATGGCGGAAAGGACAGAATTTGCCGATACTGGCTTACCTTCATTTTGTGCATATGAATGAAAAGGAAAGACAAGCAAAAAAGCTAGCAATAAAAATATCTTCATTTTTATAACCTTTATAATATTTTAAAATGGTATTTCATCTTCCATAGGGTCAACAGGAGCAGGAGAAGATTGAGAAGGTGATGCTCCACCTGATTGATATTGTGAAGATTGACCACCATTGTTAGCATTATTATTGCCGTAAGATGAACCTTCTCCACTTGCTCTGCTATCGAGCATAGTAAGTTCTCCGCGATATGGGCGCAATACTATTTCTGTTGTATATTTATCTTGCCCTGATTGGTCTTGCCATTTTCTGGTTTCTAGCTGACCTTCTATATATATTTTAGAGCCTTTTCTTAGGTAATTTTCTGCCAAATTGACCAAAGCTTCGTTAAACAGCACAACACGATGCCATTCTGTTTTTTCTCTACGTTCTCCTGTATTTCTATCTTTCCAGCTTTCTGAGGTTGCTATCGATAGATTTGCAAGTTTTCCGCCATTTTGCATTGTACGAATTTCAGGATCATTCCCTAAATTACCGATAAGAATAACTTTGTTTACGCTTCCTGCCACTTTTAAATTCCCTAAATTAGTGATTAGTTCAATCAATATAGAACATATTTATTAGGAAAATAAAGTAATAGTTAAGGATTATAAACAGGAATAATCCAATTTTCAGGGCTATTAAAATTGTTATAATGTTGGGTGGTGATTGTTAAAGGAGAACCATCTTTTCTTGCATCTGCATATATAACAGTACCATTATGTTGCCAACCACGTAATGATTTTTCAAGATATTCTGATTGTGACCTATCTAATATTTTTCTAAGATAAGGGAGAGCTTTCCAAGCAAAAACATCATATAATCTTTCTTTTTTTGTATCAAATATGGGCTTTTTATTTGCTTTTAGTGCCTCTTCATTATCTTTATCTAAAGTTTCCCTAAATATAGTGTAAGATTCAATCTCTACCAAAGTTTGTTGGACACTGGTATATGTAGTACATACATACCGGCCTGCCCAAAGAGGTAAATGTTTTTCATCTCTAATCACCACTGTATAATTATATATGTTTTTATTTTCATCTGTTGGTGGGTGGGCTGGAGGATAAGTTGCACTATTAACAAAGTCGATAAAATCCTGCATAGTATAAAATAATTCAACCAAAGAATTTATTGGGTTTTCTGGTTCTAAAGTAGTGCCATTTTTGTTGTGCAAGTAATATTCTTCTGCCATATCTATTGCAGCAGCAGCAAGCAATTTACTAGGAGTATGAATATTTTGCAGTGATAATGCAGATACAATCTCTTTCCCGCTTGCTTGAGGATGTTTTTTTCTATATTTTTCTATTTCCTTAACATATTCATCAATATCATCTTTGAAATTTATTTTTTCTTTTGTCTTGCCTGTGGTTAATTCGTAAGAATTTTTCAATCTTGTTAAGTCTATTTGTATATTTGCCATATCCTCCATTTTTACGCACATATATGTTATGCTTTTTTCATCATCAGTTAATTTACGAGGAAGAACCGCGATTGGAGTTTGCGAGGCAGATTCGACATTAGTCATTTTTACATTCTCAATATCATCGCTTTGATTTGCGTAATAATAGCCCCCGCCTACAGCAGTAGCTGTTGCCAAAAATGCAGGAA
>JALTZE010000234.1 GCA_027051315.1 Micavibrio sp. | reverse complement strand
TAGCAGTTTTTATCATTTACCGATTTTTTAAAAGTGCGGTCGTGGCGGAATTGGTAGACGCGCAGCGTTGAGGTCGCTGTGGGAGATAATCCCGTGGAAGTTCAAGTCTTCTCGACCGCACCATAATTTCTTTTTCTAAAAGGGGCACTATCTAATGAAAGATAATCTTTATCAACAAGCTATAGAATATCATAAATATCCAACACCAGGAAAAATCGCGATTCGTCCAACCACTCCTATGGCAACTCAACATGATTTAGCTCTTGCCTATTCACCAGGTGTAGCCGCCCCTTGCGAAGAAATAGAAAAAGACCCGCTAAAAGCCCTTGATTACACATCTCGCGGTAATTTAGTTGCTGTTATTTCAAACGGAACAGCTGTCCTTGGACTTGGTGCAATTGGTGCGCTTGCCTCAAAACCAGTTATGGAAGGTAAATCAGTTCTTTTTAAAAAATTTGCTAATGTTGATTCGATTGATATTGAAATAGATGAAACAGATGTTGATACATTGGTTGAAACAATAGCAAGACTAGAACCTACCTTTGGCGGAATAAATTTAGAAGATATAAAAGCTCCAGAATGTTTTGAAGTAGAGCGCCGACTAAAAGAACGCATGAAAATCCCCGTTTTCCATGATGACCAACACGGAACAGCAATAATAGTAGGAGCAGCATTTACAAATTGGATTGAATATTCAGGACGTAATATAAAAGATATAAAACTAGTAGCATCAGGGGCGGGAGCATCTGCTATAGCTTGCTTAAATATGCTGGTACAGCTTGGACTACCAAAAGAAAATATAACAGTTACAGATAGAAACGGCGTTGTATATAAAGGTCGCAACGTAGGAATGGACCCTATAAAAGAAGCCTTTGCAATAGAAACAAAAAACCGCACCCTTAAAGATGCAATAAAAGGAGCAGATGTATTTCTTGGTTTATCAGGACCAGGAGTTATAGATAAAGAAACAATAGCAACA
Organism: Micavibrio sp.; assembly: GCA_027051315.1. Lineage (GTDB taxonomy): Bacteria > Pseudomonadota > Alphaproteobacteria > Micavibrionales > Micavibrionaceae > JALTZE01. The sequence goes on along the minus strand of JALTZE010000234.1, from coordinate 9,577 downwards.
ATGGCTGATGCCCCTCTTGTGATGACTTTGGCAAACCCAACTCCAGAAATAATGCCAGAAGAAACAAGACAAGCAAAACCAGATGCAATAATCTGTACAGGTCGTTCAGATTATCCAAATCAGGTAAATAATGTTTTGTGCTTCCCATTCATATTCCGTGGTGCTCTTGATGTTGGAGCAACCGCAATCAACGAAGAGATGAAAGTTGCCTGTGTAAAAGCTCTTGCTGCATTAACAAGAAAAGAAGTAACACCAGAAGTAGCCGCCGTTTACAGTGAAGAAGACCTTCAATTTGGTCCTAACTATCTTATACCCAAACCTTTCGACCCTAGACTTATAACAGAGCTTCCCATAGCAGTAGCAAAAGCAGCAATGGAAACAGGAGTAGCCACAAGACCAATAAAAGATTTTGATGAATATGAAGAAAAGCTTCAACAGCTTGTATTTAGAACACAACAAGTAATGCGTCCCCTATTTGACAAAGCAAGAACCGAAACAAAAAAAATTGTATATTGTGAAGGTGAAGACCCCAGAGTATTACAAGCTGTACAAACTGTTCTTGATGAAGGATTAGCAAAACCAATCCTTATAGGACGCCGTAGAGTTGTTGAATCAAGAATTAAAAAACATCATCTGCGCATGAAAATTGATATAGACTTTGAACTAGTTGACCCAGAAAACGACCCTAGATACAGGGAGTATTGGAGTCTATATCATGAAATAATGCAAAGAAAAGGCTTCACCCAAGACCTTTCTAAAATGATGGTCAGAACCAATACAACTGTCATAGGTTCTTTGATGGTCAAAAGAGGCGAAGCAGATTCCCTTATATGCGGAACATTTGGCAGATATTACATACATCGTGAAATAATTGAAAATGTTCTAGGATTAAAAGATGGAATAACAGCTCCATCAGCTCTTATGGCTTTAAATTTACCACGTGGAACATTTTTCATGACCGATACTCATGTAAATTATGACCCAACAGCAGAAGAAATAGCACAAAGCGCAATTTTAGCAGCAGAAAGAATTAAAGATTTTGGTATAAATCCAAAAGCTGCCCTTGTTTCTCACTCTAATTTCGGCGCATATAATAATCCAAGCGCCACAAAAATGCGTAAAGCATATGAAATTATAAAAACTAATAAACCAGACCTCGAAATTGATGGTGAAATGCATGCGGATTGTGCTTTATCAGAAAAGATAAGGGAAATGATTATGCCTAACTCTACCCTTTCGGGTGTTGCAAATCTTCTTATAATGCCAAATCTTGATTCAGCTAACATAGCTTATAATATGCTAAAAATATTAGGAGATGGGATTGCAATAGGACCTATGCTTATGGGAATAACAAAGCCTGCCCATATCCTAACAACAGCCGCATCTGCCAGAGGAATCCTAAACACAACAGCAATTGCTGCTGTGGATTCTCAAAAAAATCATAGCTAATTGTAAATAAAATATGAACTTGGAAAATGAAAAGAAGAACGAAACATTTACCTCCCTCCCCGATGAACAAATCGAGGAGATAACCACCGCCCTTGGCGATGAACAACATAATATAGTCGGAGAAAAAATATCCGAACTAAGCGCAATTGACACTGCCGAGCTTTTGGAAAAAATAAATTCCAGCGAACGTAAACATATAATTGATTCTTTTGCCTTTTCTCCAGAAGTATTTACAGAACTTGATGATTCTATAAGAAAAGAATTACTAGAAACCATGCCAGCAGAGCAAGTTGCAACTCTAGTTGATGAACTAGATAGCGATGATGCATTACATCTAGTAGAAAATCTTAACAAAGATTTTAGAAAAGAAATTATTAAGAAACTTTCATCAAAAACCAGAATGACTTTGGAAGAAGGTCTAAACTTCCCCGAAGATTCTGCTGGGCGATTGATGCAACGTGAATTTGTTGCAATACCACAATTTTGGACAGTAGGAAAAACAATTGATTATCTAAGGGCTGCAAGCAAAGAATTACCAGAAGATTTTTTTGATATTTTTGTCATAACTCCAACTTATCATGTCGTAGGAGAAATACCTCTTAGCAGAATAGTAAAATCAAAAAGAAAAACTAAAATAGAAGAACTTATCCTTGATGAAGTTCATACTATTCCAGCAACCATGGACCAAGAAGAAGTAACACATATATTCCGTCGTAATAATCTTACTTCTGCTCCTGTTGTCGATGAAGATAATCGCCTTATTGGTGTAATCACTATGGATGATGTTGTTGACGTTATCGATGAAGAAGCCCAAGAAGACTTCCTTAAATTGGCAGGTGTGGAACAAAGCGATTTATATAGTGCAGTACTTTCAACTACATCAACTCGTTTCAGATGGCTATTTATAAATTTAATAACAGCAGTAATTGCTTCAATAGTAATTTCACTATTTGACGCAACAATTGAACAAATGGTTGCTTTGGCAATCCTTATGCCTATAGTTGCCTCAATGGGAGGAAATGCGGGAACTCAAGCCCTCACAGTCGCAGTTAGAGCTTTAGCAACCAAAGAACTATCCCGCGCAAATGCTCTAAGAGCAATATGGAAAGAAACACTTGTCGGGGCATTAAATGGTCTTGCTTTTGCAATAATAATAGGAATAGTTTCAGCATGGTGGTTCGAAAATGAACTTTTAGGTATGATAATAGCTGCCGCAATGATAATAAATATGATTGTTGCAGGACTTTTTGGTGCGGGAATTCCTATTCTTTTACAAAAAATAGGTAGTGACCCCGCAGTTTCATCGACTGTAGTTTTAACAACAATTACAGATGTTATAGGCTTTCTTTCATTTCTTGGACTTGCTTCAATTTTTATTTAAGCCCAATAGCCATTGGTTTTATTAGAAAATAGCAATATACCATAATCAGCATTTGACTATATAACTAATTTTATATAAAATCTTTACAAATCAAACATATAATATAAAAACAAATGCCAGCAGCCAAGCTAATCAGACCTAGTACAGAATATAAGGAAAGCTTTTTATCCGCCCTTGATGAATATCATAAGGAGGGACGTTTTTCTTTCTATAACAATAATGAAATATACTCAAATTTCGAAGAATTTATAGAAAATCTCCGTAATGAAAAAGGACACAGATACCGCCCCTATGAAAGCTGGGTTGAACCTGTGCCAGAAACAATATTATGGTTGGTAAAAGATATGGAATATATAGGTTCTATCTATATAAGACACCGCATTAACTGGCATTTAGAAAAATGGGGTGGTCATATATATTTTGCTATCCGCCCTTCGATGAGAAATAAAGGATTCGGCAAAAAAATATTAAAAAAATCTATACCATATGCAAATTACATAGGAATAGATAAAGCCCTTATAACAGTTGACCCTGATAATAAAGCGGCTCAAAGAATTATTGAATTTTGTGGCGGAAAAGAAGACGATATAACTCCTGCAACAAATCAATTCCCCTCACAAAAAAGATACTGGCTTGATTGCACATAAGATATGGCTAGAAAAAAAAGAAAAAAGAACAAAAAAAAATCATTTTTCAAAACATTCGTAAAATGGAGTTTTGTACTTTTTCTGTGGTCAATAATAATATCTGGCTGTGCCATATTATGGTTAGCAAGAGACCTCCCCCAAATAACATCAAATCCAAAATTTGAAAGAAAATCGGCTATGACTTTTGTCGATAATGAAGGCAAAACAATCGCAAGATATGGTGAGATAAAAGGAATGAGTGTATCCGTGGGTGAGCTCCCCCCTCACCTTATACAAGCAGTATTGGCAATAGAAGATAGAAGATTCTACGAACATTCAGGAATAGATTTTATTGGATTTGCAAGAGCAATGACAACAAATATCATACGAATGAAGCTTGTTCAAGGTGGCTCTACTATAACTCAGCAACTTGCTAAAAATATGTTCTTAAGCCATGAAAGAACAATCAGCAGAAAAATAAAAGAAGCTATCCTTGCTATATGGCTTGAAAAGAATCTAACAAAAGATGAAATATTATCAGCCTATCTTAATCGTGTTTACCTAGGAGCAGGAGCATACGGAGTAGATGCTGCCTCTCATATATATTTTAATAAACCAGCATCAGAACTTAACTTAATAGAGTCAGCAACGATAGCAGGGCTTTTAAAAGCACCCTCCAGATATTCACCACTTAGCAACCCTGATTTAGCCAAAAGCAGAGCACAAATAGTAATAAAAGCTATGAAAGACGCAGGATATATAAAACATATAGAAACAACTAATATACCAATCCCAAGACCAAAAAAGATATTCAAAAATGCAAATTCAAAAAAATATTTCACAGATTGGACTATAAATAATATTGATAATCTTATCTCTGCAGAAATATCAAAAAAAGATTTAACCTTACATACTACCCTTGATTCAAAGATACAAAACACCGCTGAAACAACCCTTGTAAATGTCATAAAGGAATTTGGAAGCAAAAAAAATATCACACAAGGCGCTGTAATTGTAATGCGTAATGATGGTGCAATTTTAGCAATGGTCGGCGGATATAATTACAATAAAAGCCAATTTAACAGAGCAACCCAAGCATATCGCCCTCCTGGTTCCGCATTTAAACCTGTATTATATTTAACTGCTCTTATGAATGGCTGGACTCCTAAATCAAAAATTTTAGATGCCCCAATAAAAAATGGTAAATACAAACCAGAAAATTTTAATAATAAATATATGGGAGAAGTTACACTAGAGACAGCCCTTGCAAATTCTTTGAACTCTGCCTCTGTACGCCTTATAAAGGATGTAGGTGTAAATAATACTATCAAAACAGCCAGAAAATTAGGAATAAAAGCAACTCTCAACCAAGACCAATCTCTTGCTCTTGGTAGCTCTGGTATCCCTTTGATAGAAATGGCAACAGCATATGCCACAATATCAAATCAAGGCAAATCAGTAACCCCATATGGGATATATTCGGTAATAGATAAGGAAAATAACATTATATATGAACATGAAACAATTACACCAAAACAAAAAATTCCTGCAACAAAAGCAAGAACTCTGACAAAAATGCTTGAAAAAGTAATAAATGAAGGAACAGGAAAAAATGCACATATTAATGCCCCTGCTGCTGGAAAAACAGGGACTAGCCAAGATTACAGGGACGCCTTGTTTATTGGATATTCCTATCCCTATATAACAGCAATATGGCTTGGGAATGATGATAATTCTCCGATGAATTCAGTAACAGGAGGCTCATATCCTGCTAAAATCTGGAAAAAAATAATGAATGAAGCTTTAAGTGTAAAAGAAAAACATAAATCATCTGATTATACAAAAACAAATGACAGCTTTTATGAAATGCTTCAAAATTTACTCAGTAATACTAAATCCCCTCCTCCAACATATAATGATTAAATTCTAGAATTTATAGCTAATCTCAAACATAAACACCGTCTTCAATTAATCCATATTTCCTCTCACTTACCGCCAATTTGTCCTTTTCTCCTATATTATTCCAATGCTCTCTTAAACACCTTATTCCCTCAGAAGGAGAGCCCAAATCCCATATATTTCTTATCAATGATTTATCACAAAAATCCAGAAATTCTGCGGGGAAAGCAAATCTAGGGGCTCTTAATCCCATATCTACCAGAACTTTTGATATATGCCCATCAGAACAATCCATCATATCTGCAACAAATTGTATAGAAGATAATATTTTTATAACCATTCTGCTATTTGGAACATTTCTAATATGCTTCATAAATCTTGCATATACTTCCATTTCAAATTCAGCATCAGCAGATTTGGGAGGTAAAGGAAGCTGTATATCCTTTATTTCTATTTTAATATTTTTATCCCTGTTATCATTTGCCTTTCTTTCTTTTTCATCAATCATCTTAGGCTCCTTTCACTTGCATTTACTGCCTTTTGATGACTCAACATTGAACAAAGAATCTTAATGAAAGATTAATAATAATATTTTTAAAGATTTTTGATTATTTAAGCTGTGGAAAATCTATCCCTTTTCTAGCAAGCTCATCTGCCCGCTCATTTTCTGGGTGGCCATTATGCCCTTTCACCCAATGAAAATTTACGTCATGTTTTTCCATCTGTTTATCCAGCATCTTCCATAAATCCTGATTTTTTACAGGCTTTTTATTTGCAGTTTTCCACCCCTTTTCTTTCCAACCATGTATCCATTTTGTTATACCGTCCATTACATATTTGCTATCAGTATAAAGCTCTACCCTACATTTATGCTTTAAAGCCTCTAACCCCTTAATAGCTGCCATCAACTCCATACGATTATTAGTTGTTTCCTTTTCCCCACCATTAATCTCTTTTTCATGACCGTTATAACGCAAAACAACTCCCCACCCCCCTGGACCAGGATTACCACTACATGCACCATCAGTATATAATTCAACTGTTTTTATAGTCATTTATTGCTTTTTCTTTCTAAAATGTTTCAAGTAATTTATAATTGCGATAAAACTTTATTTTTTCTACATATTCCATTGGGTCATGCTTATCTATATAAGCATCATCTGGCGTATTAAACCAATCATATAATCTGCTTGCCAAAAATCTCATACAAGCAGCCCTACACATATAAGGAAAAGCATCAACTTCTTCTTTTGTAAATTTTCTTACATTTTCGTATCCTTGCATCATTTTATTAAAATAATCCAATCTTATTTCATTATTTTTATCAAAACACCACGCATTAACCGTAATTAAAAAATCATAAAGCATAGAAGTTTCACAAGAAAAATAAAAATCTATAATTCCGCATATTTTTCCTTCTTTTTCAAAAACATTATTAGGAAACATATCAGTATGCGTAACGCAACGAACTAAATCCTCTGGATGATTTTCATTTAGATAATTAAGCTCTTCATCTATAAACTTTTCAAGACCTTCACTTATACTATCCGCCTTATTTTTTACCTGTGCAAAATAGCTATTCCATTTTTTAAGCCCCATATAATTTTCTAAACTCTGCTCAAATTTCATAGAAGCTATATGCATTTTTGCCATAATTCCACCCATTTGATAACATAAATCAGATGTTATCTCCTTAACTTCTTGCCCCTCCAAAAAACTGATAACAGCAGCAGGCTTATTTGATAATATCCCGCCCCTATCACCATTTATATTCCTTAAAGTTTTAGGACAATTTATTCCATGATTAATCAAATGTTCTTGGAAATTATAAAAAAATGGTAAATCAGCAGGATTAATTCTGCTTTCATAAATAGTTAAAATATAATGATTCTTACTTGTAAATAAATGATAATTACTGTTATCAATTCCTGCCTTTATCGGCTCAATCCTTATAAATTCGCCAATATCATAAGAAGAAATAAAATCCCTTACCTGCTTATCTGATACTTTCGTATATACGGCCATATTAATCTCTTAAAATCCTTGGCACATTAAAAGCTATATCTTCTTCCGTAACACTTATTTCTTCAAGCATAACATCATATCTGTCCCTAGCTTCTTTTATAACTTCATCAATCAATATTTCTGGTGCTGATGCTCCTGCTGTTATTCCCAGCTTGTTACAATCATCTATAACACTCCAATCTATATCAGGAGCTCTTTGTACCAACATTGCTACCGCACAACCATTATTTTTTGCAACCTCATATAAGCGATTAGAATTTGACGAATTAGGAGCACCAATAACAATCATAGCATCAACCAATTTTGCAATATTACTTACCGCAGCCTGCCTATTTGTTGTTGCATAACAAATATCTTCTTTATGAGGCTCCATTATAGTAGGAAATCTAACTTTAAGTTTTTTTACAATATCCGCTGTATCATCAACCGATAAAGTAGTCTGAGTACAATAAGCAAGATTATCAGGGTCTTCGACTTTTATAATATCAACATCATCAACAGATTCCACAAGGACAACCGCTCCTTCTGGTAATTGCCCCATAGTACCAATAACTTCTGGATGCCCCTCATGACCGATAAGTATTATCTGCCTCTTTTCTTTTTCAAAATATCTTATTGCTTCCTTATGAACCTTACTTACCAAAGGACAAGTAGCATCAATATAAAACATATTTCTTTTTTTTGCTTCTTTTGGCACAGATTTCGGAACACCATGAGCAGAAAATATAACAGGCTGTCCATCATCTGGAATTTCATTTAATTCACTGACAAAAACAGCCCCCTTAGCACGAAGACCATCTACAACAAATTTATTATGAACAATTTCATGTCTTACATAAACAGGTGAACCATATTTTTTTAAAGCAAGCTCAACTATTTGCACAGCTCTATCAACTCCCGCACAAAATCCCCTTGGCGAAGCAAGGACTATATGTAATTTTTTCTTATTCATATTTAATTCGATATAATTTATATCTTGTCTTTATCAAGATACTTTTTCATAGATTTATATATTTCCTGAGGAACATTAATATCACAAGCCTGTTCCAGCCCCTTAAATCCAGGAAAAGTATTAGCTTCACAAATCGTAAAACCATCCTCTGTAAATAAAAGGTCAATACCTGCTACTTTAATATCCAATACTTGTGCAACCTTAACAGCCAATTTTTTAGCATCTTCATCAAGCTCAAATTGCTGAACAGAGCCACCTTGAGAAAAATTAGCCTTAAATCCATCACCTTTTGCACGTCGTTCCATACAAGCTATAACTTCGCCATCTACAATAAAAACACGTAAATCACGCCCTTTGCTATTGGCAATAAATTTCTGGAATATAAGCTGTATATTTGGATTTGTTTCCTGTATCAAATCCATTAAATCTTTAAGTGCATCTTTATCATTCATAAGAAATACACCAGTACCATTAACCCCCAATAATGTTTTCACAACAACAGGAAAACCAAGCTCTCTTTCCACCAAATCAATATTAACAGGGAATTTAGCAAGCATCGTAGCAGGTGTAGGCAAACCTAACTCAGCCAATATCTGATGGGTATGAAGCTTATCAGCAACACTTTCAATAGCAGCAGAACCATTAAAAACCTTAACCCCCATTCTTTCCAACTGCCTTATAACAGCCAAAGAGAAATATCCCGTTTCTATAACATAGGTACGGGGCAATAAAAAATCAGGTAAATCAACGGGATGACCATCAATCAACACCATATCACGAACTTCGTCGGTAACTAAAAGATCAAATTGTTCAGGCTTATAAACCTTTACATCAACCCCCATATTCTTGCCTTCGCTAAGAAAACGCCTAACTTCATAGGCTTCAGCAGTTGGGGCTTCTATCTCTTCGTTAAAAAGAATCCAGACTTCCATTAAGAACTCTTATCTTGTTAAAAGAAGATAACATTCTCTATGAAAATCGAACATTTTAAAAGTAAAAATTTATTCTTTTCCTCATATAGTTAATATTATGACCAATCATAATCATTCGTATTTACCATATAGTAATATATTTAAAGTAAAATTAATCCTGCAAATATTAACAAGGATAAAAGAACAATGGACATAAATTCAATTTTCACAGAAAACGCCCAAGAAATAACATCTGATATTCAGGCTACTGATGGTAGCATAAAAATAAATCCCCCAAAGAACCAACTTAATCTTTAAAAATCAAAACTATAGC
>JALTZE010000233.1 GCA_027051315.1 Micavibrio sp. | reverse complement strand
TTTTGAACTTGCTTTTTTTTTAATATATTCTCCTGCTTTTTCTTCACCAACAATAAAAAAATCATTATTTTTAATCTCCAATACTTGCCCATTATTCATAAAATTTATTTTATCATCTTTCCTAACCGATATAGTAATATTCTTCTCACCATTATTTTGTGATGCAGAAAAATTCATATAATATCCATTTCCTACCTCTATTTGACTTATAAATTGTTCATTTATTTCTTCATCTATAATTCGCCTAAGCTCTGTTACCAATTCATTAATTGCTTTACTGTACGTATCCATACGTCTTTTATAATCTTTGACCATTTCCAAAGAAGAACCCAAAGCAAGATAACATTTCCAATAATGACCATCATAAATTTGCTGCATATCATTATTATCACAACAAATATAATCATCAGGTAAAGCAACGCCACGCTTAACTGGGCTAAAAAAAGATGGAGACGAGGAATAAGCCCCAAAAAGAAGATTACTTATATATAATTTCTCTTTTTCATCATCTATCAACCTTGCATCACTTGGAATAAAATACTTACCATTATATCCAACTGGACAATCCATATATAATTCTGCTTCATTTTTAGGATAGTTATCACGACTATACCTAAACTCTGTCCCATTAACATAAACTTTTGGGAATAGCTGGTACGCACGGGGATAGCTTTGAATATTCTCAATCACCTCAATAACAGGAAATGATAAACCACTATTATCAATTATATCTCTATCTAATTTTGATATTTGTTGAGCAAGTTCTTTTTCTATTTCAATTTTACTAAATTTCTGTGAAACCGCCCTAAAATCTTTTGCCATTTTTAAAATAGCCTTGTGAACAGCCATAACAGAACGATAAGACTTACCATTATAATCAAGTTTATATATTAAACTTTCGCGCATATTATCCTTAAATCAAATAATCTATAAACAAAAGAAACCGCCAAGCAAAGCAAAAGCGGTTTCTTATAAAAATTTAGTTAGGAATAAAGCTTCCAGACACTAGCATAAAATGAGAGATTTTGTTTTCTAACAAGGCAAGATTAAATTCCTGTTTCGCAATGTAGAGAAAGCTACATAAGGAATGAAAATTTAATCTTAACGACGTCAGGGAACAAAACATCCATTTTACATCATGCCCATTCCACCCATTCCGCCCATAGCAGCACCCATATCAGCACCAGCAGAAGATTTATCTTCAGGGATTTCAGCAACCATTGCTTCTGTTGTAATTAACAAACCAGCAATAGAAGCTGCATCTTGTAATGCTGTACGCACAACTTTTGCAGGGTCGATGATACCGCTTTTAACCATATCAACATACTCACCTGTCTGTGCATTGTAACCATAATTATGGTCACCTTTATCTGTAAGCTTACCAACAACGACCGAACCTTCTGCACCTGCATTTTCAACAATCTGACGTACAGGAGCTTCAAGAGCACGACGTACAATATTCACACCTACTTGCTGGTCATTATTTGAAACTTCGATATTTTCCAAAGATTGTGCAGAATAAAGAAGAGCACATCCACCACCAGCAACTACACCTTCTTCGATAGCAGCTCTAGTAGCATTAGTCGCATCATCAACACGATCTTTCTTCTCTTTAACTTCAACTTCTGTAGCACCGCCAACTTTGATAACAGCAACACCACCAGCAAGCTTAGCTAAACGCTCTTGAAGTTTCTCACGGTCATAATCAGAAGAAGTATCTTCAATCTGTGCCTTAATTTGGTTACAACGAGCCTCAATAGCATCTTTTGCACCAGCACCATCAACAACAGTTGTGTTATCTTTTGTGATTGTTACTTTCTTCGCTGTTCCCATCATATCAAGAGTAACTGTTTCAAGCTTGATACCAAGGTCTTCTGATATAACCTGACCACCTGTAAGAATAGCCATATCTTCCATCATAGCTTTACGACGGTCACCAAAACCAGGAGCCTTAACAGCAGCAACCTTTAAACCACCGCGAAGCTTATTAACAACCAATGTTGCAAGCGCCTCACCTTCTACATCTTCTGCAATAATTAGAAGCGGACGCCCTGACTGAACAACAGCCTCAAGCACAGGAAGCATTGCTTGAAGATTAGAAAGCTTTGCCTCATGGAAAAGAATATAAGGATTCTCAAGCTCACAAGACATCTTTTCTGAGTTTGTAACAAAGTAAGGTGATAAATAACCTCTATCAAACTGCATACCTTCAACGACATCAAGCTCAGTAGCAAGTGATTTTGCTTCTTCAACAGTGATAACGCCTTCATTACCGACCTTATCCATAGCTTCAGCAATCATTTTACCGATTTCTTCATCACCATTTGCTGAAATTGTACCAATCTGAGCAACTTCATCATTACCCTTAACACTTTCAGCACGCTTTTTAATGTCATCAACAACAACAGAAACTGCTTGGTCAATACCACGCTTAAGGTCCATAGGATTCATACCAGCAGCAACCGCCTTAACACCTTCACGTACAATTGACTGTGCAAGTACAGTAGCAGTAGTAGTACCATCACCAGAAACATCATTCTGTTTTGATGCAACTTCACGAATCATCTGCGCACCCATATTTTCGAACTTATCTTCTAGTTCGATTTCTTTCGCAACAGATACACCATCTTTTGTAATACGTGGAGCACCAAAAGACTTATTTATAACCACATTACGTCCTTTTGGACCTAACGTTACTTTTACAGCATTGGCAATAATGTCAACACCCTTTAACATACGCTCTCTAGCGTCTGCATTGAATTTTACTTCTTTAGCAGTCATTTCTTAAATTCCCTTTTTATTTACGTTAAATTATTACTTTATGCGGCTTCTACTATGCCCATAATATCTGATTCTTTCATAACCAATAGCTCTTCACCATCGATTGTTACTTCTGTTCCCGACCATTTTGAGAACAAAACACGGTCTCCTGCTTTAACGTCCAAAGGAATTATCTTCCCAGACTCATCACGAGAACCCGAACCAACAGCAACTATCTCACCTTCAGCAGGTTTCTCTTTTGCTGTTTCAGGGATTATAATTCCACCGGCAGTTTTCTCATCTTGTTCTACACGGCGTAATAGCACTCTATCATGCAAAGGACGAAACTTCATTTTCATCTTCTCCTAGAAAATAAATTTAAATTAAACAAACATATCCAAGAAAACAGACCATCTGCTTTCTTAATTCTCTAAAAGCCTAATAAATCCTTACATAAAGTAAATAAGCCCTTAGAGAGTTAAATAGATAGGGCATGACAAATAAAATTTCAAGAGTAAAAGACTCAAATATTTGAAATGATTCATCTTTTTTAATTTTATATGCGATAACAACGACTTAAAAAGATAGTTTTTATCTATACCGCCCACACCAATACATTTTTAACCTTACTTTAAGAAAATATTCATAAAATATATATATGGCAGAAATACATATATTAAGAAATAACATACAAAAAGAACCTAAATCCGATTTAGAAAGACAGTTAAATGGGTATCAATTAACAACAGCAGAAATATTATATTACTTTCCGGATTATCCTGACCTATTACAAAGCTATATATGGCAAGAATATGACAAGGCTCCTAAATTCCCTGTTCTTTATAATTTTCTTAATTTCTGGAACAAAAAACTCGATGGAAAATTACATTCAGTTTACGTCGTAAGTAAAAAGATTATATCACCTGCAAGCCTAAACCATATAAATTTTGAAATTAGCTATAACTAACTCACTGCAATAAAAATATATCACTAGCTGCATCACTGTCTATAACCGCACAAGCATGTATATTATTTGGGAAATCCCAAACTATTGTATTAAATGACCCATGTGGCATAGCAACCGCCTCCCATTTCGGATATATTTTCCCTGTTTCAGAACATATCCATACTTTATCTGGCTCTGCATTACTGGCTTTTTCCAAATATGAATTTGCTTTTTCCATATCTTTAAATGATTTTTCTTCCAGTTCTGCCCATAATTTATATAATCTTGCAGAAGCTCTTATTTTCTCTGCCCTTTTCAAAGCAGATTTAGCAGCACCCCAAAGCTCTTCCTCTATAGCAATCTTTGCCAAAGTAATTTCACTTTCCTGACTTTCCTTATTATTTGAAATCAACTTTTCAAACCATTTAAGTCTTGCTACAGAAATATCATCATTTTTCCCTTTAAACAAAGAATCCCACAAAGGAACAAGCTCAGGATGAGGACAAATCCTCCATGCTTTTTCTATTACATTAACAGCAGCCTTTCTTCTACCTCTTTCTATATAAATTTTTACAAGCCTAACAGCAGCTGGAACAAAGCCAGCATCAATTTTCAAAGCTTTTTTCAAATGAACAATTGCATCATCAATATAACCATCATTAATATCACGGTCAGCAAGTAATATTCTAAGAGCCATCTCATCTAAAAGTACTTTCTTACCATCTATAGCCTTTGCCTTAACTGCCTTCTTAAGGCTTTTTAAAGCATCATTCCATTTACCCAAATATATCTGTAAAAGATAAATTTGTTTTAACAGCCAAACCTGTTCTTTATTAGCTTTATATGAATTCTCAGCAAGCTCAAGCGCCTTGCTAAAATCACCACATTTCATAGCATTATTAACAAGTCCCCGTACTCCTAAAAGAGCCATATCCTTACGAGTTGCCAATTCTTCATAAATCATGACTACATCATCATTATTTCCCTGAAGCTTTTTTGCCTGTGCTTCTAAAAGCAAAACAAGCCCCTTTCCTGAATCAGGTATCATTTCTTTTGCTCTTTTTGTATAGGATAAAGCATTCTTCGTATCACCCGCAGCTATAGCAGCAAGCCCCATAGAAATAGCCTCGTAACCACAAGTAAGATTCTTTTCTTTCCTATATTTACCGTAATTTCTAGGAATAGAAATAATAGCCAACCATACACGATAAATAATCATAGAAATTATAAGAATAAAAATAAGAATAGCAGCACCAACCCCAACAGGAAGCTCAATACTATATTCCATCAAATCAATATTAATAACACCAGAAATATCCGCCAACCAAACAGCCAGCCATACCAATAAACTCAATTGAATCAGATAGAATATGGCTTTTAACATCATCTATTCCTTTTTCTTTGCTCTTTTATTTAAAGGCAAAAATATTAAATTATCTATTTATATATTTTGCACCTGATTTTTTATTAATGAAAGAGCCAGACGCCATTTTTGCAAGTTTATTCATAACTGTTCCAGTAAGAAGTGTCTTAACTTGCGCAGCAAGCATAGTATTTTGAGCATCATTAATAAAAGGCTGAACTTTCTGTCCCGCTTCCCCATCAAGAGTTTGTAATATTGCTACCGCCTCTTCTACTTTGCCTTCGTCCAAAAGCTTTTGCGCTTTTGCAACTTTTTTCTCTGTTTCAGTCCCAGTAATCAATTCTCCATTTTTTTCTACTTTGATAATTTGATTTAATCTTGAAACAGCCTTTTCCTTTACCGAAACATCTTCACCTGATAATGAAGAAATTATAACATCACCAGCAAGAGATTTAAATTCTTTTGAAAGACCATCAGGCGTTAAAATCCCATCTTTTGCATATGGAGAAAGTTTTTTCACCGCATCAGCAAGTTCAGGATTATCTGTATTACCGACAAGTTTCATAACCAAAGCCATATCACTATCAAAAGAAGATTTATCCCTGTTAAGAGAATCCCTGAGCTGATTCATAGCCAAAAGTAAAGCAGCAGCTTTCATTTCTTCGCCACTTACATCACCAAAAGCCATAGCCACAACTTCTGAATCCGCAGCAGTCTTTTCCAAAACTTTTCCTATATCATCATTACTTACATTATTAGTAACCAAAGCAGTTTGCAGTTCTTTCATCAAGCTATCTAAAACTTGCTCTCCTCCTTTAATTTTTTGAAGGTCTTGCAATCTTTCTGTAATATCAGCAAGCCCCTTTGAACCTGTAAGCTTACCTATATCTTGTACTTTACCTTCAAGAAGAGAAATCCTTGAAAATAATTTATCCATATCCATATTGCTTAAATTACTTATATCACCACCAAGATTTTCTGCCATTTTTGAAAGCTCTGATACAGAACTTTGGAGCTGTTCCGTTACATTCTTAATTTTATTAAAATCACTTTGTAGATTATCTGGTATCATAGACATCATATCTATTTGCGCCTGCTTAACTTGAACAACATCGTCATTCAAATTCTCAATCTCAGCCTTTATTTCATTTATATCACTACTTTGTTTTGCCACTTTAGATATATTTGAACCAAACATCACATAAATTAGAATACCGCACGTGCCGATAATAAAAAGAACCATAAGAATACTACCAACTATCGCACTTCTTTTTGTTGCCTCAATCTCTTTCATAATATCGGATTGTAAATCATTAACAGATTCTTTTGCCTCTTCTTTTGGTTTAGTTACAAATTCATCAATCTTGTGAATATTAGTATTACCATTTTTAGAAGAAATATCATCATTAACAATTAAATCAGCTATATCTATTCCATTTTTATTAGCAGCCTCAAGAACCTCAGATTTTCTTGATATAGGTATAGCATTCCTTTTTTTCCAACCTTGCACAGTAGTAGCAGCAACCCCCAACTTTTTTGCCATAGGACGTATCCCACCAAAACGTTCTATAATCTCTGCACCATTTTTTAAAACATTACTCATGACAATTCTCTCACCAATTTAATCATTTCTTCTTCTTCGGGGTTATCACATACATGCGTACAATCCCATTTCAAGTTACTAACAGAATTTAGCACCATCTCACTGAAACACAAGCATTTTATAGAAGATAAATAAGATTCAATACCGTACTTGCCTACTAAATTAACAAAAGCTTCTCCCGAACGTTGGGAATAAAAGCTTATAAAATCTACTTTTCTATTTTTTATAGCATTTAATATATTATCATCAATTTTACTTACCATTTCACTTTTATATATAATTAGAGAATCAATAATAATTTCTGATTCCGCTAATTCTTTTGCTATATCAAACGCAATATTCCTTCCTCTTACATGTAATAATTTGCTTCCTCTTTTAACTTTCGAAGAAATAAGCTTACATAACTTTTTTCCATTCCCTTTTGCATTTATAATATTTTTATATCCTTTTTCTTTAAGAACAGATGTAGTTTTATTACCAACAGCATAAATATCTTTGGAAAAACAACCATCATCAAAGAAAAATTCTACCGCTCGAGAACTGGTAAAAATTAGTCCATCATATAAGGAAAGATTAGGAACATCATATTCAAGCAAAGAAATATCCAACATAGGAGCTGATAAAACTTGAAAATCACTATCAAATAAATTCTTACTATCAGGTCTTGTATTAACTAAAGTTAAGATATTACCTTGCATAAACTAGCCTCTAATTCACCATTCTCCACTTTATCAAGAATATATGAGGGAACTTTTTCTTTCAATTTTCTTCCTATTTTCTTACCAAATGCTTCAGCTTCATCAACACATGTTACTTGTCCATCACCTTCTTCTGTAAATGAAAGAGTACCATCTTCTGAACCTACAAAAGCAGTTAATTTCATACACTCACCCGAAAGAACAGAATAAGCACCAATAGGAGTACGACACGAACCGTCAAGAACCTTAAGAACAGCTCTTTCCGCAACCATTGAAAGCAAAGCATCAAAATCATTAATAGGCTCTAATATATCTCTTATCTTATTATCATCTTCTTTTATTTCAATACCCACAATCCCCTGCCCACAAGCAGGCACCATAACAAAAGGGTCTAAAACCGCGCTCACCTTATCAGTAATCCCCAAACGCTCTAATCCAGCCATAGCAAGAAAAGTTGCATCGACATCTCCTCTTTCTAATTTTTCAAGCCTTGTTGCAACATTCCCCCTAAGTGGTACAACTTTCAAATCAGGTCTTAACGATAAAAGAATTGATTGCCTTCTAAGGCTTGATGTACCCACAACGCCCCCTTGTGGTAAATCATTAATTGAAGATATATTTTTATCTCTTGCTATCAAAGCATCAAGAGGATTCTCCCTAGGAAGAGCATAATCCATAACCAAACCATCAGGTAAAAAAGAAGACATATCTTTTACAGAATGTACACCACAATCTACAAATCCATCTAATATAGCAAGCTCTATTTCTTTGGCAAAAAGCCCCTTACCTCCTTCAGCTTCACATAACCTAGTTTCACCATGCTCTGGTCGCCAATCACCGGAAGTATTTATCTTTACAAGCTCAACTTCTATATCTTTATTATATTTTTCTACAGCATTTTTGACCATGTTTGCCTGAATCATAGCCAATGCACTGCTTCTTGTACCTATTCTTACTTTACTCACGACTACTCCTGCTTTATATACAAATGAAATATACGGTATTGTTATTTGTTCGTAAATGAGACATACACAAAAAAATAAACTTATTATGATAATTTTAGGAATAGAAACCAGCTGCGACGAAACTTCTGCCTCTGTAGTAACAGATAAGAAAGAGATTCTGTCAAATATTATCTTAAGCCAACTAAAAGAGCATGAAATATACGGAGGAGTTGTCCCAGAAATAGCAGCAAGAGCACATCTTGATTATCTTGATAAAATTATCAAAGCAGCAATAAATGACGCTAAAATTGATTTTGCCAAACTAGATGCGGTTGCTGCCACATGCGGCCCAGGTCTTATTGGCGGAGTAATGGTAGGAATGATGGCAGGAAAAACTATAGCAGCGGCACATAAAAAACCCTTTATAGCAGTAAATCATTTGGAAGGGCACGCTTTAACCCCCCGCCTTACCAATAATGTCGAATTTCCTTATCTCCTCCTCCTTGTATCTGGCGGACATACACAGATATTAATCGCAGAAAATGTCGGAAAATATAAAAGATTGGGAACGACAATAGATGATGCCATCGGTGAAGCCTTCGATAAATCCGCAAAAATGATGGGGCTTCCATATCCAGGTGGTCCTCATTTGGAAAAAATCGCTCTTGAGTGTAATGATTATCACAAGGCACTTGAAAAATTTCCTCTACCTCGTCCATTAAAGGGAAGAAAAAATATGGATTTTTCCCTATCAGGTCTAAAAACAGCTGTAAGAAATCATATAGAAAAACTGGAAGGAGAAACATTAAAAAAAGAAGACATCTCCCAACTTGCTTATTCTTTTCAAATAGCAATAACAGATATAATAAAAGACCGTATAAAACGTGCGATAGATTTATATAAAGAAGAATATAAACCCAAAAATCCTACATTAGTAGTCGCAGGCGGGGTCGCAGCCAATAAAACCATTTGTAAAAGCTTGACTGAACTATCAGAAAAACACAATATGAATTTCGTAGCCCCACCCTTAAAATTATGCACAGATAACGGCGCAATGATAGCATGGGCAGGATTAGAAAGATTTAAAAAAGGATATAATAATAATTTGGATTTTAAGGCCAAACCAAGATGGCCACTAGATGGAGAAATATAAAAATGACAGCTAAAATCGGTGTAATAGGTGCAGGAGCATGGGGAACAGCACTTGCCCAATCATGTGCATCAACAAATGTACAAACAATAATTTGGGCAAGGGAGCCAGAAGTAGTAGAATCCATAAATACTAAACATGAAAATTCCGTCTTCTTACCAGCCGTAGATTTAAACCCTTCGATAAAAGCTACCGAAAGCCTTACAGAAGCATCAGATTGCGATATATTGCTAATAGTAACTCCCGCACAACATCTAAGAACTATTCTAGGAAGCCTAAAACCAGATATAGCAGATGGTAATATTCCTGTTGTGATATGTTCAAAAGGAATAGAAATAAATACAGGAAAATTATTATCAGAAGTAGTAAAAGAAGAAACTCCTTATGCTGATTGTGCCATATTAACAGGTCCTACTTTTGCCGCAGAAATAGCAAGAGGATTACCAAGTGCCGCAACAATTGCTGCCTCAGATTTAGATAAAGCAAAAAAACTTCAATACGTGCTTAGCAGCAAAACACTTCGCCTTTACACATCACATGATATGATAGGAGCACAAATAGGGGGAGCAGTAAAAAATGTTATAGCAATAGCTTGTGGAGCAATTGACGGTATGCATTTAGGTGATAGCGCCAGAGCTGCCCTAATAACCAGAGGTCTTGCAGAAATGGCTCGCCTTGCTAATGCAATGGGAGCAAAAAAAGAAACATTAATGGGTATGTGTGGAATAGGTGATTTAATGCTAACTTGCTCATCAATGCAATCAAGGAATTTTTCTTTGGGTTCGATGTTAGGACAAGGAAAATCTTTGAAAGAAATTCTATCATCAAGAAATTCTGTAACCGAAGGAGTTCACACAGCAAAAGCCCTAAGATTAATGGCAAAAAATAATGCAATTGATATGCCAATTTCAGAAATAGTATATAAATGCTTATGCGAAAATATGCCTATAAATGAAGCCGTTGAAACATTGCTTGATAGACCACTGAAAACAGAAGAACATTAAGGAAAAAACCTAAAATAGGAAGAAAAATATGAATTACTGGCTTGTAAAATCCGAACCATCAACTTGGAGCTGGGAAAATCATGTAAAAAAAGGCACTGAACACTGGGACGGAGTAAGAAATTATCAGGCTT
>JALTZE010000232.1 GCA_027051315.1 Micavibrio sp. | reverse complement strand
GTATATATATGTTGTAGATATAGTAACTGCTATGGCTGTTACAAATAAGAATATTGATATTATTTTTAAAGCAAATCTCATTTATTATTATTTCTAATGATTCTTTGTTTGTAATTTTTTGCTTAGATTTCCAAAAATCTTCTAAACTAGATTTTCTTTACTACCAAAGAAGCATTAGTTCCACCAAAACCAAAAGAATTTGATATAGCTATATTAACATTTTTATCTTTTGCCTGCTTTGGAACAAGGTCTAAACCTTCACAAATTTCAGAAGGATTATCCAAATTAAGTGTAGGGGGAAGAACAGAAGTCTGCATTGCTTTGATAGTATATATAGCCTCAACCGCACCTGCTGCACCTAAAAGATGACCAATTGCTGATTTTGTTGAAGACATTGAAATTTTATCAAGACTGTTTGCAAACATGCGTTTAA
Source organism: Micavibrio sp. (assembly GCA_027051315.1). GTDB lineage: Bacteria > Pseudomonadota > Alphaproteobacteria > Micavibrionales > Micavibrionaceae > JALTZE01. Next base: position 1,809 of record JALTZE010000232.1, on the reverse strand, counting down.
CCGCACCTGCTTCGATACCATCTCCTACGGGAGTTGATGTTCCATGAGCATTTATATAATCCACATCTTCAGGATTTATACCAGCGTTTTTCATTGCTGCTTTCATAGAACGGAAACCACCATTACCATCTTCGGCGGGTGAAGTTATATGATATGCATCACCTGACATACCGTAACCGATTATTTCACCATATATTTTTGCGCCTCTGGCCTTTGCATGTTCATATTCTTCCAATATGACCATACCTGCCCCTTCGGCAATTACAAATCCTGCTCTGTCTTCATCAAATGGTCTGGACGCATTTGTAGGATTGTCATTATATGATGTGCATAATGCTCTTGCTGCTGCGAATGAGGCTATACCAATTCTATTTAACGCTGCTTCTGCTCCGCCAGCAACCATAACATCAGCATCATCAAGCATAATCATTCTTGCAGCATCGCCAATTGCATGAGTACCAGTGGCACAAGCTGTTACTACGGAATGATTAGGTCCTTTAAATCCATATTTAATTGAAACATGCCCAGATGCTAGATTTATCAACATTGCAGGTACTGCAAATGGTGATACTCTTCTAGGACCTTTTTCAATCAATGTTACAGAAGTATTATAAACAGATTCAAGTCCACCTATACCAGAGCCGATTAAAACCCCTGTTCTTTCAAGGGATTCTTCATCTGTTGGCTGCCAGCCAGAATCTTCGACTGCTTCTTGTACTGCGGCAAGAGCATATGTAATGAAAGGGTCTATTTTTCTGCGTTCTTTTTCAGATATAAAATCATCTGGATTAAAAGCATATTCCTGAGGAGAGCCCTCTTCATCTTTGAAAGGGACAAGTCCTGCTATCTGCGAAGCAAGGTCAGAAACATCAAATCTAGAGATATTTCTAATACCGCTTTGTCCATTTGTCAGGGCACGCCAATTGTTCTCCACTCCCAAACCAAGCGGAGAAAGCATCCCCATACCTGTTACGACGACTCTTCTCATGAAATCTGATCCGTGAATATTAAGAATTAATTCTTAAAATATAAAAAGAAACGAAGCTGAAATTATTCAGCTGCGTTATCTTTAATAAAAGTAATTGCGTCAGACACTGTCTGAATCTTATCAGCGGCATCATCTGGGATTTCAAGATTGAATTCTTCTTCAAAAGCCATTACAAGCTCAACTGTATCAAGAGAATCCGCACCAAGATCATCTATGAAGCTTGCGCTATCTGTAACCTTGTCTTCATCAACACCTAGATGTTCCACTACGATCTTTTTAACTCGATCTGCAATATCACTCATCTTTTTTTCCTGTTTTTTTGTTAAAGATATAACCCTTACTTCAGGGCTGCGGCGGACATTACCCCGCTTTGTTTATAAATGCAAGTGCAAATAATAAACTGTTAGAAAAGAATATTATGAAGATGCTCTGTAATCCAGTATTTTTCTTTAATTGAACAAATCTATAATGTGGATAAAATATTTATCCATTGGCTATTAATTAATATTAATCATTGTACATAGTCAGCAGGCTCTACCCTTAGAGAAATTAGTATTAGAGAAAGAAATATGCTATAATATAAGGGTGGAAATAAGAAATATTAACAACTCATATATATTTACGTTTTTTATGCTTATAATTGTGTTGCTATCAGGTTGTAGTAGCAACAAAGGGGTGATGCCTAATTATAAAGATACAAGAGTGGAAAAACCATTTTTTAATCCAAATTCTAGGCAGGATATAAGAAAAATCTCTAATTCTGAATATACTAATAATAAAAAAAACAACAATAAATACAATCAATCACCAAAGATAAATAT
>JALTZE010000231.1 GCA_027051315.1 Micavibrio sp. | reverse complement strand
ATAACAAATATCAAAGCAATAAAAAATTTCAAATAATAATATTCGTCCATAATCTTATCCGTTTTGTTCTTGGAACACTCTTAACTCTCGTGCCAATATCTCTAAACTTGCTATCATTTCTGCCATTAACGGTTCTACTGCTTTTGCAATTTCTGGTTCAGATTTTTCAACAGCCATACATACTATATTTACGGTACCATCTAATCCTTCAAGCTCGGATATATCACCTATAATCAATTTATCCGTAGCTTCTTTGAGCATTTTTATCAAATCTTTTAGTGCAGCTTGTAAAGCCTCTTTGTTATTTCTTAAATCATTTTCGTTCATATTATCTCCATTTTCTTATCAATTATTATTAATATCATTATCTAGCACAGCATCAAAGGGATTAGGCTCTCCATTAGCTCGATATACATAGGATAAAATTTCAGCAACAGCCCCAAAAGCCTCCGAAGGTATAGGGGAATCAAGGTCTATATGTGCAAGCATTTCCGCCAAAGCACTATCTTCACGAACTTTTACACCATTTTCAAAGGCAAGCTGCAAAATTTGCTCGGCAATTTTTCCCCGTCCCGATGCTGAGATACTCGGTATATATCCAGTTTCTTCGCTACCTGCATCTATTGCAATTGCGGTATCTGTCTTGGATTTATCTTTTATATTTAATGGTTTAGATGTTTTTTTCTTAAAACCATCATCATATTTTTCATTCATGGCACATTTCCTGCATCGATTGAATACGGGTATAAAAAGGTTAGTATATAGGAACAAATGAAATGACAACAGAATCAATTGGATTATTTAAGGCTTTAAATGCTAAAATAGATTTTCTTGACCAAAGGCATAAAATAATAGCTCAGAATATAGCAAATGCCGATACTCCTGGTTATGTACCTCAAGATTTAAAAGATGTGGATTTTGGTGGAATCTTAAAAAAAGTAATTAAAGGTAATAATATAGTTCCTGAAACCACAAATCCAGCACATATGCCTTCATATCAACAAGCATCAATCGATAAACCACATGCGCAAAAGAAAACATATGAGGTAGCACCAACAGGTAATGCCGTGATTATGGAAGAACAAATGATAAAATCTGGTAAAACACAGATGGATTATAATCTTATGCTTAATTTATATAGAAAGAATATTGGTTTGATAAAAACCGCGATAGGAAAATAATTTAAGGAGAAAATAAAATGTCAGATAATTTATTCGGAGCAATGACAATTTCTGCAAATGGTATGAAAGCTCAAGGTGAGCGTGTAAGAGTTATTTCCGAGAATGTAGCAAATGCCGATACAGCCCCCCTTTCACCAGATGAAGAACCATATAGAAGAAAAATAATAACTTTTAAGAATGTTATGGATAGGGATAAGGGATTAAAACTTGTTCAAGTTGATGATATAAAACCTGACACAAAAACAGGATTTACCGATAAATATATGCCATATCACCCTGCTGCTAATGAAGCAGGATACGTAAAAATGCCAAATGTTAATATGATGATAGAAATGGCTGATTTAAGAGAAGCCCAACGTTCATATGAGGCAAACCTAGGGATGATTCAGCAAAGCAGGTCTATGGCAATGAGCACAATTGACTTATTAAGGGGTAACTAGAACATCAAGCCCGCGACTGCGGGTCGCCAATAATTTGGCGTAAGCCTTAGTGGCGTATGAACGTAAGCGACCGAAGGGAGCGAAAAAGACAGATGATTCAGCAAAGCAGGTCTATGGCAATGAGCACAATTGACTTATTAAGGGGTAACTAGGCGTTCTCGATATTAGTAAAGGCGATTGACTATTGAGAATTAGTTAAAAAATTGCTAAAATGAGCGGATTAAGGAGAAAAAAATGCCTATAGATAAAATATCAAATCCAGCAGCAGCGGCAAACATATATGCAAATACCGCAAAAACTTCTTTGGGTGCTGGTATTCCTGGTGATGATAAAACAGGTTCTAGTTTTTCTGATATATTAAAAGCTACAGCAAGAAATGTAGTTGATACCGTAAGAGGAGGGGAAAAAGCCTCCGCAAAAGCGATAACCGGTGAAGCAGACCTAGCCGATGTGGTGCAGGCTGTAACAAGCGCAGAGCTTACCTTGCAAACAGTAGTAGCGGTAAGGGACCGTATGATAAGCGCATATCAGGAAATTATGCGTATGCCTATATAATTGTTATAATCGGCTTTTAATATTGCAAAAACTTGTTTACTATTAAATTTTATAACAAGAATATTTAAAAGCGATGAATGAAGCTGAATTATTAGAACTAGCCCAAGAAGCAATATTGCTTACAATTAAAATAGCCACCCCTGTTATGTTGGTTGGTTTGGTCGTTGGTGTGTTGGTTGCATTGGTTCAGGCATTAACACAGATTCAAGAAATTACTTTGGTATTTGTTCCTAAAATAGTTGCTATATTTCTTTCAATATTTTTATTACTTCCCGCTATGATGTTGTTACTTACTGCATTTATGGAGATGCTTGCTGATAAGATGATAGCTATGGGTATGTGATAAAAGGAAATGTGATTTAACTAATGAGCCTTTTAGAAGAATTTATCAATAACGGTATATATGCTTTTCTTCTTATTTTTGTAAGAATAGGAACAGCATCAATGATAATGCCAGGTTTGGGGAATTCTTTTGTTCCTGAAAAAATAAGGTTAATGATGGCTTTGGGGATTACTTTGGTTCTTACCCCCCTTATAATGCCAATGATTCCAGAAATACCATCAACAGGTGTGCTTTTATTACTGATAGCAGCAGAATTTATAACAGGTCTTTTTATAGGAACTATAGCAAGAATTTTTATGACAGCTCTTGATACTGCGGGAATGATTATATCTATGCAATCAGGTTTAGCAAACGCTCAGATTTTTAATCCAGTCATGGCGGGGCAGGGCTCTATTATGGGGGCATTCTTATCCGTAACAGGTGTTACATTATTATTTGTAAGTAACTTCCATCATATTTTGATAATGGGATTAGTGGAAAGCTATAACCAATTTCCATTTGGTAAATTTCTAGATACAGGAAGTTTAGCAGAGCTTGTAACAAAAGCAGTAACGGCTTCATTTTTAGTAGGTGTCCAAATATCAATGCCGTTTATAATTATTGGTTTAGTTATATATATAGGTATGGGTATTTTATCCAGATTAATGCCTCAAATTCAGGTATTTTTGATAGCAATACCTATACAGATACTTATTTCCCTTACAATAATGGCTTTGATTACTTCGGCGGGTCTTATGTTCTGGTTAAGCAAATTTCATTCGGGAATGATATTTGTTCTTGGCGGTGGTTAAGGCTTGCTTATATGTAATTTATAAAATAATACGATAGAATAATATGGCAGACGAACAACAAGATGATGCACAAAAAACCGAAGAACCTACCCAAAAACGGATAGAAGAAAGCCGTAAAAAAGGGCAGGTTGCAAATAGTAAAGAAGTCAATAATTGGCTTATGCTTCTTGCTGGAACAATAATTATAGGCTCTATAAGTGGTTCTTTCATGGGTGAACTTGCTTCCCATATGAGGGCATATATAGAAAAACCCCATTTACTAACCGAAAATTCAGGAAATATCCCTAAATTACTTGAAATAAGTTTCTATGAGGTTTTAGGATTTTTATCCCTTCCCTTTGTAATATTATTATTAGCAGCTTTTATTGGTCCTTTTTTACAAGTTGGTCCTTTATTTGCTCCAGAAGCAATAAAACCTTCTTTATCTAAAATATCTATCATAAAGGGATTCAGCAGATTATTTTCCCTACGTTCCATAGTGGAATTCTTAAAAGGTATAGCAAAAATAGCAGTAATATCTATAGTTGGATATATACTTATAAAGCCATATTTTGGGCAGGTTGACCATATGGTGGGTCTTCCCATAGCTTTGATGCTTGATGAGCTTCTAGCCCTAGTTATGAAATTATTGATAGGTGTCGTAGTAGTAATGATGATAATCGCAGGTCTTGATTTAGCTTATCAAAGATTTGAACATACAAAACAAATGCGTATGACTAAACAAGAAGTAAAAGATGAATATAAGCAAACAGAAGGTGACCCACATATAAAATCAAAGCTAAAACAATTAAGGTCAGAACGTGCAAGACAAAGAATGATGCAAGCAGTACCAAGTGCCGATGTTGTAATAACAAACCCAACACACTATTCCATAGCACTTAAATATGACCCAGAAGAAACAGAAGCTCCATTATGTGTAGCAAAAGGCGTAGATGATATGGCTTTGCGTATCAGAGAGATAGCGAAAGAAAATGATATAGAGATAGTAGAAAACAAACCTTTGGCCAGAGCAATGTACGACCTTGTTGATATTGATGAGCTTATACCTATGGAATATTATAAGGCCGTGGCAGAAATTATTTCCTTCGTATTCAGGAAAAAGGGAAAATTGCCCTCATAACAGCATAAAGCAGTTGAGTTTCTTATATTTAGAATATATTGTTCTATAATTATATCTATTTTCAAAAAGGCTTTTAGGAAATGAAAAACAGCATATTTGAAACAGTACTTGGTGCCATAGTTTTATTAGCAGCCGCTATTTTCTTTATGTTTAGCTATAAAACGGCAAATCTGGAACCAGTTAATGGTTATGAGATTACAGCATATTTTTCTTCAATAGGTGGGTTAAGCGAAGGTGATGACGTAACAATAAGCGGCGTTAAAGTAGGGTCGGTAAAAAAAGTTATCCTTGATAAAGAAAGATATCTTGCCGAAGTTGTTATGGATATTGAAAAAGGCGTAAAACTTCCAATAGATACAGCAGCGTTAATTACTTCCGAAAGTTTGCTTGGTGGTAAATATCTTGCCCTTGAACCAGGCGCAGAAGAAGAAATGATAGAAGCAGGAGGAAGGATAGATATAACCCAAGCCCCACAGAATCTAGAACAATTACTAGGGCAATTTATATTCTCTATGCAATCAAGTAACAAGGAATAGGAATATATTAGGGTGTTTATTCATTTTATCGCAATATTTTTGATTGTTATATTTGCGCCTTATTCGGTAAAAGCCGAGATGCAGGACATGCCCGCTGCTAAACTCCAAACATTGGATAAAATTACTGCTCGTACTATGACTTTTGAAATGAGTGTCGGGAAGACCGTAAAATTCGGTCCTATATATATAAAAGCTCAGTCATGCAAAAAATCAGAACCAATTGATAAGCCAGAAGCAGCAGCCTTTCTACAAATCTGGGAAGTTCCGCCAAAAAAAGAACCTCGCTGGGTCTTTTCTGGTTGGATGTATGCTTCATCTCCTGCCGTTTCATCAATGGAACATCCCGTATATGATGTATGGGTAATAGATTGCTTGGAAAAATCAGAAAAGAATGAGGGCAAAAATATTCCAGCACCACCGAAATAAAGAAGTGAAATAATTAATTATTATTATAAATTTTTATTACGCATATCTAAATATGAAACTAATAAACTATATTCATCTTTATAAGATTCGCATTCTTTAAGAAGAAAATCAGCTTTTTCATCTTTTGCTTCATTTAACATCTTTTTATATTCTTGTGCTTCTATTTCATAACAACCAAATTGTTTCAAATGACTATTTACAAACTGACAATCAAGAATCTTGAAGTTACCTTTCCATAATCTGGCACATAAATGGATAAGGGCTATTTTGCTGGCATCATTAGCTTTTGAGAACATGCTCTCTCCGCAAAAAACAGAACCAATCTCTATTCCATATAAACCACCAACAAGATTACCTTCTTTATCCCATGTTTCAACAGAATGTGCATATCCTTTCTTATGTAATGAAAGAAAAGATTCTATAATTATTTCATTAATCCAACTTTCCTTTCTTTTGCTGTTAATTTCAGCACATGACCTGATTACATTTTCAAAATCTTTATCTATTGTAATGTTAAAAGGATATTTTTTTAGCTTTTTAAGAAGGCTTCTTGGAATATGTATATCTGTAATTGGTAATAATCCTCTCCTTTCAGGGGATACAATATAAATCTCTTTATCATCAACACTATCAGCCATAGGAAATAACCCCATTCGGTATATTTCCAGCAATTCTCTTGAAAAATTATTTTTATATACAGACATAGCAAAATTATATTCTTTGTTGGATATTTTTTAAATAAAAAAGCTGGAAATAGTTATAAATACTATGATAATTATTCAATATAACCTAAAGGAAGATAAATGCACGATATAGAAGAAAAATTAGAAGATTTAGGAATAACATTACCAGATGCCCCATCTGCATATGCCTCCTATGTTCCTTATGTGATTAGTGGAAAAAACCTATATATCGCAGGTCAAATACCCTTTATAAATGGAGAAAAAAGGCATATAGCTCGTCTTGGTGATGATTATACAATACAGCAAGGGAAAGAAGCTGCAAAAGATTGTGCTTTGAATATATTGGCACAACTTAATTCTGCAATAAAAGGAGATTGGAATAGATTGGTAAGATGCGTAAAACTGGGAGGATTTGTAAATTCTACTCCAGATTTTATCGACCAACCTGCCGTTATAAATGGAGCATCTGAATTTATGGTAGAAATATTAGGAGAAAAAGGCAGGCATGCAAGATTTGCAGTAGGTTCATCATCTTTACCTTTAGGGGTAGCAGTTGAAATAGATGCTATTTTTGAAATAACTGATGAAGCATAATCCTAATCAGAAATTTTATTGTCTTTATCTATCCATTTTTTCACTATTTTAATGGCCTTATCCTTATTTAATTGAATATATTCAATTGTTCTTTGGTTAACAGGCTTATTTATCTGTTCATAAATTTCATTATCTTTCTGGTTTCTTGCGTTATTCACATCTTCATGAGTTGTACCAAAATAAACCTTTTCAATACCTACTGATATAATAAGAGCCTGCCCAATTGCGGTAGGTTCTGATGTCGTATATAAACTACATCCTCTAAGACTTGATTTTCCTAGAAAATCAGCAGCCTTTCTGATAGCCATTACTTCGGCATGAGCCATAGGGTCACATCTTGAAGTAATAGCATTAACCCCATCACCTACAATACGTCCTTTACTATCTGCTACTATTGCTCCGAAAGGTCCTCCTTGACCTTTCTCTATATTACGCATAGCAAGTTCCAAAGCTTTCTCCATCAATTCTTCATGAGTAAATTTATTATCTATTATCTCAGAAAATTCAGGACTATTTGAGTTTTTTTCTAGTCCAATTATTTTGCGAATATCATTAACTATTCTTTCTGGATTAATTGGCTTTTGTAATATTCTTGAAACTCCATATTTCCCAGCCTCAACAAGAATATCCGAACTATAATCATCTGTAACCAAAATAACAGGAACTTTAATGGACGAGCTTCTGTAAAGCTTGAGAAATTTAATACCATCATGAGGTGACATAAGATGGTCTATAATAGCAATTGATACAGGATAATTTTTTACAACATTAAAGGCTGTTACCCCATCTTTTGCCTGAATAACATCAAATCCTGATGCCTCAAGAGAAGACACCATAAGTTGACGACTAACATCGTTATCGTCAGCAACTAAAATTAATACATTATTTTCCATTATTATGCCTGTATAAAAAACAGTATCTATAATCAATAATATATACTATTGTTCAATCTATAGGCAATCACTTAACTAAATAACGTTTGTTTTTTAATTCACAAAATTTCTTATTTGTATTGGCAGGAGGAGGTAATAAAAGTTTTTTCTCTTTGTCTGCACTATTTACAGATGCATTCTTAGTAAATTCAGCTTTCAATCCATTACCATTTTCGTCAACATCAAAATAGGCGGTAACATTTTCATTACATTGAGGATTATCAATAAGATATTCTGCAATTGCTCTGGTAATGTGGTGTTTTATGATACCATGCATAGGTCTTGCTCCTAAATCAATATTAAATCCATTATCCGTAATCCATTTATAGGCTTGCTCTGAAACCTCTATATCAATATTTTTTTCTTTGGATAACTCACCTATTTCCCTCACAAATTTCTTAGCAATCTCTTTTAAACTTTCGGGAGTATGGTCTTTAAATTCAATATTACCATCAAGCCTTCCCCTAAATTCAGGAGAAAATATCCTTTCAACTTCTTTATCATCTTTTATAATTTCTGTTCCTGAATTAAACCCTATCCCTGATTTTACACTTCTTCTTGACCCTGCATTTGTTGTCATAATCAGAATTACATTTCTAAAATCTGTTTTTCTTCCTTGACCATCGGTTAAATACCCATTGTCCATTATCTGTAGTAAAACATTATAAATATTTGGGTGTGCTTTTTCTATTTCATCAAGTAAAAGCACGGCCTCAGGATTTCTATATATTGGTTCTGTTACTTTTCCTCCTTCTTCATAACCTACATATCCAGGAGGAGCACCAATAAGCCTAGAAATAGAATGTGCTTCTGAATATTCTGACATATCAAGTCTAATAAGTTTTTTACCAAGGGATTTCGCCAGTTGTTTTGCAATTTCAGTCTTACCAACTCCTGATGGTCCTCTAAATAGAAATGCTCCTTGAGTTTTGTTATCTTCTCTTAATCCTGCTGTCGATATTTTAAAAGCAGTTGTTAGCTCCATTGCAGCTTCCTTCTGACCTATAACAGATGTAACAAGTTCTTTTTCTAGTCTTTTTGCTTTTTCAGTATCGTCTTCTGTTAATAGTTCAATTGATTTGTTAGCAATTTTTGCAACTGCTTTTTGTACAAATATTGAATCAACAGTTTTAGATTTTCTTCTATTTTCCCCTTTCCATATAGCCCCAGCTTCATCCATTACATCAATTGCTTTATCAGGGAAATGTCTATTTATTATATATTTTTCTGATAAATTAACTATTTCTTTTATAGTATCTTCAGAAAATTCACATCCATAATGTTCTTCGTAATCACTTTTTATATTTAATAAAATTTTTATAGTTTCATCTATATCAGGTTCATTAACTACTATTTTTTGGAATCTTCTATCCAAAGCATTATCTTTTTCTATTGTTTCCCTGTATTCTGACATAGTTGTTGCACCTATAATCATTAGACCGTTTCTAGCAAGATCTTCTTTTAATAGGTTGGAAATATCCATCATGCTATCTGATGCCCCTGCACCAACTATCATATGTATCTCGTCAATAAATAATAATACTCTACCTTTCTTGAAATATTTTATTTCTGATAAAACATCTTTCAATCTCTTTTCTAAATCCCCTCTATATTTTGTTCCAGACATAAGAGAGCCTATATCAAGCTTTATGATACTTATATCTTTCATATCATCAGGAACATCACCAGAAACTATACGTTGTGCCAGACCTTCTGGAATAGCACTTTTGCCAACACCAGCCTCTCCGATAAGAAGACAATTATTTTTCTTCTTTCTTCTTAATACGTTAATTACTTCATTAATTTCTCCTTCCATGCCTATTACTGTATCAAGTTTTCCTTCATAAGCCATATCATTAATGGAAGAACAATATTTTAACAAAGCAGAATCACTACTAGCATTTTTATTTAATGGTATATCATAGACATAATTATCAGCATCATCGCTGCTATCAAAAATTACAACTTGCTTATTACTATCCGCTAGTGATAGATATTCTTCTATCTTTGTTATATTTATACCAGCATCACTAAGAATTTTTAGTCCATAAGAATCAGGAGCATTGTACATAAGATTTAATAATATTCTCAAAGCAACATTTATTGTTTCATCACTATTTTCTATATCTTCATCAGTATCTGTTATAGTCCTACCTATTTCTTCAGAAATATTTTGAGTAGATATATTATAACCATATTTTGGTAATTCTCTTAATCTGAATAATAAAGAGCTCTCTATATCAATCAAAGACTTATCGTAATATTTAAACATATCACGTATATCACTATCTTTAAGCAATACATATAAAAGATGTTCAGATAAGTAATGAAGAAATTAAAATTTCGCTGTTGTTGACAGAAAAGTATTATTGGACTGATGTGGAATATCTCGCACAAAGGCTTCTGTAAGATTACAGTAATTTTCAAGTGTCTCGGGGCTGAAAGTTAACTTAAACAAAACAAATGAAATACATTTAGTTAAACATCGAAAAGAACATAGAGAAATGTGCCCGAAACATCAGTTAAAATGGTCAACTCAAAGTATGTTACTTGATGTAAGCTTTTCTTGTAATCTGTACCAGACAGAAGAATTAAACTACAATGAAAAATTAGAACGAGTCAAAAAGTTGCTTCAACAGTTGTCAAAAATGTATGTATCAACATAAGGCAAAAATCGCTGTAATCAAATCTTAGCTTTGCAAAATTCGTTTATCTTTTTTCTTCAATTCCGAATCCTACAGATACCTTTTTTTTCCAAAACATTAGAAATACACTTCTTCAGTTAATTTGCAGTTTTAAAAAAGTCTCATAAAGTATCCAGAAAAACGTTAATTAGAGAGCAATAGATGCTAACTATGATGTAATGTAGAAAGAGGACATAAGATATATATTGATATTGACTGACAACATATGTACTCGTCCTTCGCTGATTTCGGTTTCTAATGCTCATATTTTAACGTGTAATTTGACACCAAAAAGAGAAAAAAGAAAAAGAAAAAAACACCCGACAACGTTTTACTTTTTACTTTTGTTTTACTTTATTTTCTCTATTTAG
>JALTZE010000230.1 GCA_027051315.1 Micavibrio sp. | reverse complement strand
ATAATGAGGTATGTAAATTTGAGGATATCATTAATAGTTGCAAAAAAGATAAGCAAGAAGAGCAGCTAAAAAAAATACTTCCAGCTCTTTGTATGTTAGTACCCAAAGCGGTATATGCAAAAACACGTGAGAATGTAAATGAATATTTTGTAGAAATGATAAGGGACTGTGTAACGCAGGTTAAAACCTCAGATGATTTACGGAATTTTAGATTATTTTTCGAAGCAGTAATTGCTTATTCAAAAAAATAGCGAGGTATAAAAATATGAAACTAGAAAATATTACTCAAATTACTGGGCAAATAGAGCTGGTCTCTGGCTTGCACATAGGAGGGGGTGAAACATCTATGCGTATCGGTGGTACTGATAATACGGTTGTAAGACACCCTAGAAGTAATGCTCCTTATATACCGGGTTCTAGTCTTAAGGGGAAAATCCGCAGTTTGTTAGAATGGCGTTCCGGTAAGGTTCGAGAAAAGCCATTATCGTGGAGTGACTATGAATGCAATAACAAAGATACTGAGATACTAAAAATCATAAAATTATTCGGAATTAGCGCAGGAGACAACGATAATACGTCAGAACACTTATTAGGTCCTACACGTGTTAGCATTGCTGACTGTATGGTAAATGAAGATTGTGCCAATGAAGTTGAAAATGATTTTTATGAGATTAAATCCGAAAATAATATCAACCGCATTACTAGTACGGCAGATAGCCCTCGTTTTATAGAACGAGTGCAGGCAGGAATAAAATTTGATTTTAATATAATTATTCGTAATTTTGAGGAAGATAAGGAAGACTTGTTAACAACGATGCTAGAGGGTATGAGACTTCTTGAATTAGATAATTTGGGTGCTTCTGGTTCGAGGGGATACGGTAAAATCAAATTCTGCAATGTTATGGTTAATCAAAAGCTTTATCAGGAAGAATTTGAAAAAATCGAGCCATTTTCAACAACTTAAATGGAAACAAATATGAAGTGGTATAAAGTAATAATACAACCTAAATCTGATTTTGGCTCCATTATAAAGGGAGATACGCTGTTTGGGCAGTTTTGTTGGGCTGTTAGGGAAAAATATGGCGATGAACATCTATCAGAGCTATTAAATAGCTATGTGGGAGGTTCACCTTATGTGATTTTCTCTGATGCTTTCCCTAACGGATATTTGCCTCGTCCGGTGTTGCCATTAAATTTTTGGCCTAAGTTAGATGCTACAAAAAGAAAGCTTGAAAAAGCGAAAACGTGGATTCCCGAAGATAAAATTAGTAGTACAATTGCAAATGAAATTGTGGCAGAAAAAATACAAATATTTTCAAGCAGGCAAGTGCATCATAATTCAGTAAACAGGAGAACAGCAACCGTTTACGGTGACGCCTTTGCTCCATATCGCACAAAGCAATATTATATAAATAATGATAGTTCTAATGATTTATGTATTCATGTGCTTTTAGATGAAAACAGAATGGATAAAGATAGCTTTGTGCAACTATTATCCGATATGGGGAAATTTGGTTTTGGTCGAGATGCTTCAATTGGATTAGGTCGTTTTGAAATATTGTCTGTGGAAGATGCTAGACCACTTTCTCACAAAGAGCCGAACTGCTATCTTACATTGGCACCTTGTGTATTACAGAAACAAGATATGCGCGCCCAAGAATGTTATTATCAGCCATTTATACGTTTTGGACGACATGGCAATATTGCGGCAATTAGCAAAAAACCATTCAAGAAACCTGTAATAATGGCAGATACTGGAGCTACGCTCATGACAAATAATAATGATTACAATAAGTCTTTTGTGGGGCTGGGGCTGGGCAGTAAGACATTGCCTATTTCATCAGTCATATCTGAAACAGTACATCAGGCATACTCTCCTGTTGTCGCAATAAGAGTAGAAATAAAGGAAACATACTAATGGTTAGTTTTCTAGAAAATACACCTTTTCGCATAACTCCCATTTCTCCAATCCATATAGGAAATGGTGATGAGGGCATAGATTGGTCAACTTCGATAGCTGATGATAACTATCTATATATATTAGATTTTTTGAACATCAACCTGCCTGCACATGTGATGGATGAAATTAGAACCACTTCTTTAAAATGTAAAGATGAGAAGGGGCTTTTAAAGCTGCAACGTATATACAAAAATCAAAAAAATGATTTAATCAGATATGCTCATGATAAAATTCCTTTGCCACCAAAATTAGCAGAGAGATTTACCGATGTCCTCGGGCGTAATACTCAGGCAAACAATCCTCACAATAAAGGTGGAAAAGCAACCATTAATAAGCTCAACGTTAGCCGCTGCGTTTTTAACGGTAAGACTCTTACTTTATATATACCAGGCAGCAGTATAAAAGGAGCGATACGCACAGCATATCTTTCAACTTTGGCTGAAGAAAAGCACGTAAAATGTAAAAAAATACGTAAATCATTAGATGAAAAAAAATATTTAGACGAGAAGGGGATACTAGGCGGCGCATTTGATAAAGATCCGTTTCGCCTGCTAAAGGTGGAAGATACCCTTGCATCGCAAAAAGATTTAACACAAGTTTTTTATCTTGTTAACAAAAAACGTGAAGAAACTGATAATGATGCTAGCGGAGTTCCTCAATATCTTGAAGCTATTAGACCTTTTAATTACGGGGCTTTTAGTGGTTCTTTACGTTTGCAAGATGGAGATGGAACACTAAAACCCCCTTCTTTGGAAAAAATAATTGCTGCTGTTAATAAATTTAATATTTCTATGTTCAAAGAACAAAAAAAGCAGTTGCAGCAACTTAGCTTTGTGCATCAAAAATGGCTAGAAGAAACAGAAAAATTAATTGAAGAATTAATTAATAAAATGGACAAAAGTAATAAATTGCTGCCATTTCCTCTGTTCATGCTTATCCGTTTAGGAAAATTATGTACCGCTGAAAGTAAAACGGTAAACGGAGCGAATGGAGAGGTTCTAAGGGAAATATCAATAGGCGAACCCAGAGCTAGAAACAAAAAAACTAGCAGTCACGGCACAACCTTTTGGCTGGCCGGAGATTATAAAAGTAATACTAATTTGTTGCCTATGGGCTGGGCGATTATTGAGTTAGGCGATACTAAGAATGAGGCATTACAAGATTTTTGCAGCATAATGGCAGAAGGATATTCATTCGCTTCTAACAATGCACCATCATATAATATACCTGATGACTATGACAAAGCCACTGAGTGGCTTGAGAAACTGCTCAATTCCGATAATTCTGATACAAAAGAGAAATTCGCAGAGCCTGTAATTAAATTGCTAAAAAAAGCTCAGAAGTGGCCAGAATATTATGACTTAGTTGATATGTTATTAGAGAATTACAACTTTGGAAAACGGCAAGGTGATATTCACGATTTACTGGATAATATATAGATATGAACTATCCTAAACTTTCATTTTCTGTTGCAACATATCAGGTAAAATCTATTTTACAGGATGATTTTACCTTACCTGATTATGCAGGTTCAATGTTACGCGGAGTATACGGCAACTCCTTGCGTAGAATATCGTGTATGACCGGGCAAAAAAAATGCGATAATTGCTCGATAATCACCACTTGCCCATATCCTGAGCTATTTGACCCCGTCGGTGATATGACACATATAGGGCGTAACGTTAAATCTATTCCAGCCCCTTACGTAATCCAAGCACCAGATTGGGGCAGCAAAGAACTAAAAAAAGGCGATGAGCTTAGCTTTAATATTCGCATGTTTGGCGTATCCGCACACAGAGTACCTTTTGTATTTCAAGCATGGCGACAAGCACTTTACCATGGTATAGGACGTAAACCAAATAGAGTTTCAGCAACAATAAGCAATATATATCATTTAGAAACAGGTCAAAACTTATTTGATGATGATGGTAATTTTATTCAGCACACGCCCTCAATTCCAAAAATAGATATAGATAACCACCATACTTCTAACATAACAATTGAATTTGAAACACCATATCGCTCACAAATTCAAGGAAACCCGATTTTTGTTGATGATATAACTCCACGGCGTTTAATTACTGATATTGTTAGGCGGGTCAGTTTGCTTACAAATTTTTATGGCGATAGTTCAGATATTGAAAACTGGCAAGTAGACACATGGCTTACAATGTCAGATACTATTAAAAATACCAAAGAGTTATACTGGCAAGATTGGAAACGTTATTCTAATAGACAACGTCGTTCTATGCGACTTGGTGGTCTTATGGGTAAATGGTACTGGGAAGATGTACCAGCAGAGATTGTTGCAATATTAAAGATTGGCAGTATTATTCATGTTGGCAAGCAGACAGTTTTCGGCTTTGGTCACATGAAGGATTCTTGTACATCGTGAATTATTACATCACAGTTCATTTTGCCAATATTGGCAAAGGTGGACTGTGATGTATTTTTTATACATTATATAATCCGTAAGGGAGATGAATGTATGAAAAATAGAAGTTTCTATATCATAGCTTATGACATATCAAATCCTCACACTCTACAAAAGGTGGGAAGAAGCGTACGAGCATACCTTACCAGTGGTCAAAAATCTGTGGTTGAATGTTGGATGACAGATACAGAAAGAGAAAAATTACTATCTAAGCTGTCATCACTCATAGATTGTGAAAACGATAGAATACATTGTTTTCGTTTAGACCCAAGACAAAAACATGTGTTTTTGGGTTTAGCAAAAAGGACTGACGGACAACCATTTATAATAGTTTGAAAGGTATATATTTTATGAGTACTTTATATATTGATAGAAAAGGTATAAATGTTAAGCTTGAGAATAAAGCTTTGATTTTCTATGAAAATAATAAGAGAATTGGAACAGTTCCAATCGCCCCACTTGAAAGGATTTATATTCGTGGCAATATAACAATATCATCCAGTTTATTGGGTATGCTCGGACAAAATGGCGTGGGTGTTATCATAATGTCGGGAAAAAAAGCTAAGGCATCACTGTTTCTACCCCGCTCTCACAATGATGCAAGAACACGCTTTTTTCAGTATAAATTTGCATCTGATACAAGTAAAGCTCTAGAGTTGGCACAATCCATTGTATATTCTAAGCTAAAATCACAAGCTAAATTTCTCAGAAATTCTATAGAGTTGCGTCCAGATAAAAGATACTATCTAACCGATGCTTCTAAAAAAATTATGGATTTGTCAAAAAAAGCTTTTGAAAAAGAAGATATATCTTCTTTACGTGGGCTTGAAGGTTCAGGGGCTTCTTTGTATTTTTCGGCATACGAACATCTTCTTCCATCAAAAGCTGGTTTCAAAGGACGTAACCGCAGACCCCCAAAAGACCCTGTTAATGCATGTTTATCCCTTTCATATACATTGCTTCATGCAGAAGCGGTAATAGCAGCGCATGGGCATGGTTTTGATCCATATATTGGTTTTTTACATGAAATAGATTTTGCCAGAGAATCATTGGCTTGTGATTTGGTGGAATCATTACGTTCCCACATGGATTATTTTGTTTGGCGTTTGTTTGCAGAACAACATTTAAGACCAACAAATTTTACAAAAGAAAGTAATGGCGTTTGCTTTATGGGAAAGGCAGGGCGTGAAAAATTTTATTCTATGGTTGAGACACCGCTGAAAAAAGCAAGAAAAGAATTAGACATTACACTGAAATATCTACGTAATCATATCACGGGAGTAACCGAGAATGGGAAATAATATGTTGATAGGTTATGATATTGCGTCACCAAAACGACTTGGTAAATTGTATCGTTCCTTACATAATTATGGCGTTCCAATACAATATTCTTTATTTTTGTGCAATCTTACTAAAACGAGATTAAAAGATTGCATAAAGACGATAAACTCCATTATCGACCTTAAACATGATGATGTGCGTTTGTATTTTTTACCTGAAAATACATGGTCATGTCATTTAGGGCGAACCACATTGCCTGATGGGATATTTTATACTAATTTACCAACTACATTTGAAAAATCACCTAATATTGACAATAACGATATTATTTACGATAGCAGCACGGAGGTTAAAATAAATAAAATCAAAAAATCAAAAAAAAATATACGATACGATGCGACTACACGTAAGATAATATCCAGCTGCCAAACAGGACAAAAAAATGGTATATTGTATATACGATGATTATACTGTAGATATAATATATCATTCGGAGAGATAACTATGAAAGTAAAAGAAAAATTGTCTAACACTTTGTGTAACTATATGAATTTCAAAAGAAAATCAACATTGAGGAGTTTAAATTAAGCCCTGTTCTTCAAGGGATTGAGACTTAATCTAATTGATTTATTCATCTTTAATGCTTGTTTAAATTAAGCCCTGTTCTTCAAGGGATTGAGACCTTTGGCTTTTATCAAATCCCTTGCGCCTTGCGTTTAAATTAAGCCCTGTTCTTCAAGGGATTGAGACGCTATATCCTTCCAATCATCGTATACTAAAGTAGGTTTAAATTAAGCCCTGTTCTTCAAGGGATTGAGACCTATCATCATATTTTATGTTCTCATTAATCCAGGGTTTAAATTAAGCCCTGTTCTTCAAGGGATTGAGACCTATCATTATATTTTATGTTCTCATTAATCCAGGGTTTAAATTAAGCCCTGTTCTTCAAGGGATTGAGATGTGCTACTTTATCGCTGTTTGATGAAATGAATTTTACTTCTGATATATCAAAAATTACAGTCACTCTCAAAAAGGTAAAAAATACACGGTTATAATATCAAAAATCCCTAAAAATATAGCGTAAAAAAGTGTAAAAAATATTTTTTCTGCTGGTTAGTCTTGTTTTTAGGCTTTATATTTGTATTTTTGTTCACAAATAAAATAGATTGCTATGCTTTATAACCTGCTAACACCGCTGGCTGACCAGTTTATAATATTTAACCTGTTCAAATATATTACATTCCGCACAGGCGGAGCAGTAATGACAGCCCTTTTAATAAGTTTCATAATTGGCCCTCACATGATTTCTTGGCTTAAAAAAAAGCAAAAAGAAGGTCAACCAATTAGGGAAGAAGGCCCTAAAACCCATTTCAAAAAGGCTGGGACTCCTACAATGGGTGGTTTAATGATACTTATTTCCGTATCGTTAAGCACAATTCTATGGGCTGATTTAACCAATCATTATGTATGGCTTGCATTATTTGTGATGATTGGATTTGGACTGATAGGATTTATCGATGATTATAAAAAGCTAACTAAAAGAAATACTGACGGAATGTCAGGAAAAATGAAATTATTTTTGCAATTTGTAACTGGTTTAGCAGTTACAATTGGAATTATATATTATATGCCTCCTGATATAGCTACATCAATATCCATACCATTTTTTAAGGATATTTACTTTGATATTTCATATCTATTTATACCTTGGGCTTTATTTGTGCTTATCGGTTCTTCTAATGCAGTTAATCTTACAGATGGACTTGATGGACTTGCCATAGTTCCCATAGCCATAGCAGCCGCATGTTTTGGCTTGATATGTTATATAGTAGGAAATTCAAATTTTGCTGATTATCTCCATATTGGATATGTCCCAGGAACAGGAGAGCTTGCAATATTATGCGGAGCTTTGGTTGGCGGAGCTATGGGCTTTTTATGGTATAATACCCCCCCAGCAATGATATTTATGGGTGATACAGGTTCTTTGGCAATGGGCGGAGTGCTTGGGGCTATAGCAGTAATAACTAAACATGAAATAGTATGGGCAATAGTTGGCGGATTATTCGTGCTTGAAACCGTATCGGTAATAATTCAGGTGATTAGTTTTAAGCTAACTGGAAAACGCGTATTTAGAATGGCACCAATTCACCACCATTTTGAGAAAAAAGGCTGGTCAGAACCAACCGTAGTAATAAGATTCTGGATTATCGCTGTTGTCTTGGCTATTATCGGTCTTATGACTTTGAAATTAAGATAGGAACAATAAATATATGTTCAAAGGTAAGAATATAGCTATTATGGGGCTTGGAAAAACAGGCTTTACTAGTGCTGTAGCCTTGAAAAAAATGGGTGCTAATATTTTTGCTTGGGACGATGATGAAGAAAAAAGAAAATCATTCAAAGATGAAAATAAGAACATAGACATAATAAATCTTGAGCAAATTGATTTTACAAAAATTGACTTGCTTTTATCATCTCCATCTATTTCATATCTTTATCCAAAACCTCACCCAGTTATAAAAAAAGCAATAGATACAAATACAGAAATAGTAAATGATATAGAAATACTCCGCAGATTATATCCCAATACCGATATTATAGCAATCTCAGGTACAAATGGAAAATCAACAACCACTTCTTTAATATCTCATATATTAAAAGATTATAGGGACGTAAAATCAGGTGGAAATTTAGGAATTCCTGTTTTGGGTTTTAAGCCACCAAAAGAAAATACAACATATATCTTAGAAATTTCATCATTTCAGCTTGAAAGAATATCGCATTTAAATGCAAATGCTGCGATATTACTAAATATTACAGCTGACCATCTTGAACATCACGGGGGCATAGAAGGATATATAAAAGCAAAAGAAAATCTATTTAATAAAAATAATGATTCTAAATCATATGCGATAATAGTTCAAGATGACGAATATTGCCGCAAAATAACCGAAAATTTAGGAGATAATTGGAAAAAAATTCCAGTATCATCTTCTAAAAAACAAAAAGGCTCAGTTTATATAGAGGATAACTACCTTATCGATGATTTGTCAGGAAACGCCAAAAAGGTTCTTAACTTAAATAAAGCAAAATCTTTACGTGGAAAACATAATCATCAAAATATGGTGTCATCATACGCAGCAGCAAAAATTTTATACAATATTCCATCCGAAGAAATAGCAGAAAGAATAATAAGTTTTAAAGGTCTTCCTCACCGTCAATATCTGGTAAAAACCATAAATGGCGTAGCATATGTTAATGATAGTAAAGCAACTAACGCTGATGCAACTGCCAAAGCACTTGATACATATAATAATATATATTGGATAGTAGGAGGAAAGCCAAAACAAGGAGGTCTAAACGGTTTACAAAAATATATGAATAAAATAAAAAATGCTTTCCTTATCGGAGAATCCTCCGAAGAATTTGCAAAATGGTTTGATAATCATAACGTGCCTTATATGCGTTGCTCAGTAATGGAAACAGCAGTAAGAGAGGCGCATGCAATGGCTCAAGATGAAAGAGGCGCACCAGGTGGAGCAGGCACAGTACTTTTATCTCCTGCATGTGCTTCATTTGACCAATATCAATCTTTCGAAGAACGTGGAAATAAATTCGAAGAAATAGTAAATATTTGCGCAATGGAAGAAAATTTATGAGATTTCTATCCCGTACAGATAGTACATTTTTAGGGCATTGGTGGTGGACACTTGACAGACATATACTTGCGTCTGTTTTTATATTGATGCTTTTGGGGATAGCTCTTATCGCTACGGGTTCCCCTGCTGTGGCACAAAGAATAGGTGCACCATCTTCCCACTTTATAATTTATCATATTATTTATCTTATACCTGCAATTATTATAATGCTTTCTATATCTATGTTATCACCCAAATGGATATGGAGATTAGGTACATTAATGATGGCAGGCGGGATAATATCTTTGATAGCTGTTTTATTTATAGGAACGGAAATCAAAGGTGCTCAAAGATGGATAGATTTGTCCTTTACCTCTATACAACCCAGTGAATTTGTAAAACCTGCCTTTGCCATTTCCATAGCATGGATATTATCAGGCCTAAGCAAGAACGGTGATTCAAAAGGAAAAATTATTGCTTTTATTTTATATGCTGTAATTGTTGCCCTTTTAATGTCGCAACCTGATTTTGGCATGACATTGGTGATAAGTTTTATATTTTTTGCCCAGATATTTATAGCAGGAGCTCCCTTAAGATATATAATTCCAGTAATTTTATTAGGAACGGTGCTTTTGGCACTTGTGTATATCTTCTTTCCTCATGTCCAAAGCAGGATTGACAGATTCTTAGACCCACAAAGTGGTGATAATTATCAAATAGAACAATCAATAAAATCATTCAAAAACGGGGGAATAGCAGGAACAGGAGCAGGGCAGGGGGAAGTAAAACTTCACCTTCCAGATGCTCATACAGATGTCATATTTGCCGTAGCAGCAGAAGAAATGGGACTGATTTTTATACTTATTATAATAGCAATATACGGCTATATAATAAAACGTGCGATAAGTCGTATATCTGCCAGTGGTGATTTATTTATAATAACAGCAGGCGGCGGCTTAGTGATAATGTTTGGACTTCAGGCATTTTTCCATATGGGGGTCAGTTTAGGCATGCTTCCTGCCAAAGGAATGACGCTTCCTTTTATAAGCTATGGCGGCTCTTCACTATGGTCATCTTCAATAACAATGGGAATGCTTCTTGCTCTTACCAGAAAACAGGTAAAGTCAGGAATATCAAAAAATACGATTTATATTACAAGATAATTTTATCGATAATTTCATGTTGATTACTCTTGTTAAATATATCATAAATCTTACATAATCGTATAAAATATGTATTTATTGAATTTATGAGTGAGATAGAAAGCAAGGCAACAATATTCCTAACAGCAGGCGGAACAGGTGGACACATGTTTCCAGCCGAAGCTTTGGCAAAAGACCTTATATCAAGAGGTTTCAATGTAGAGTTAATC
>JALTZE010000229.1 GCA_027051315.1 Micavibrio sp. | reverse complement strand
TTGCTGAAGACGATTCATCAATGCTCCGATTTCTAGCAATGGCTTTGAAAAAAGCTGGGCACCAAGTTCTAACTGCCAGCGATGGTACCGAAGCTATGGATATAATTAAAAATGGAAAATCAGATGAGATTGACTTGCTATTAACTGATATAGTCATGCCAGGTATTGACGGTATAGAACTTTCCAAAAAAGCAACAAAACATAATCCAGAAATAAAAGTAATGTTCATCACTGGTTTTGCTGCCGTAGCAATGGGGCAAACAGGAATAAACACAGGCAACACCAAATTATTATCAAAACCATTCCATCTAAATGACTTGGTTAATCAAGTAGATACTCTTTTAGCTTCTTGATTTTTAACCTTGCGTCAACTCATCACTAATGATATATAGCTATTCTCTTGAATAAGAGGGCGGTTAGCTCAGTGGTAGAGCACTTGCTCGACACGCAAGGGGTCACAAGTTCAAGTCTTGTACCGCCCACCATTTTCATATTATCATCATTACTAACCAATATCAGCTTTACCAGCCTGTAACCCCGCAGGGGCAAGTATAACAATAAACAAAGCTGGAAGAAAAAATAAAATCATAGGAACTGTGAGCTTAGGGGGAAGAGCAGCAGCCTTTCTTTCAGCTTCAGCCATTCTGGCATCTCGTAATTCTTCGGCCATAACTTTCATTGCCTCTGTTACCGAAGTACCATATTGCTCAGCTTGGATAAGAGCCGTTGCAAATGATTTTGCAGCCCCGCTTCCTATCCTGTGAGCAAATCCTTGTAATGCTTCCCTTCTATCATTAAGCATACCCATTTCTGCTGCTAAAATCCCAAGTTCCTCCGCCAACATCTCCGAATGTTCCGTCATCTCATCTGCTACACGATTAACAGTTTGTTCAAGACCTATTCCACCTTGTACACAGATAAGCATTAAATCAAGGGCATCAGGAAAAGTTAAATTAATCTCTTGTGTCCTTTTTATTCCCTTATTTTTAACCAGAATTTTAGGAAGAAAAAATCCAAAACCTGCAAGACCAAAGATAATAATCATCATAGCCCCGTCAGAAATCTCTTTTTCTGCTTTGGATAATATCATCATCGCCCACAATGCAAGTATCACAGGAATAACAATACGTGCTACCAAATAATACATAGGAGCTTTTGGGTCTCTAATTCCCGCTCGTAAAAGCTCATCTCTTACCTTTTCTCCCATTTTACCAGCAAATTGCTGAACCTTATAAAAAGTAGCCATTGTTTCAGCCGCAGAAATATTTTGCTTAACAACTCTTCTATTACTTCCTTCTCTAGTTGCATCAAAAAGCTCTTTACGCTTTTTCTCTATAACATCTTTGTAATGTTTTTTCTTTTCACCCTTATTAAGCAAAGGTAAAGCAAAAGCAGCAAAAGAAAGCGCAGCAAGCAAAGCACTAACTATAACCACTATCATATCATTATCAAAACCCCAATCTGCAAACATATAGCTACACCCTAAAATTAATCATCTGTTTCATAACAAGAACCCCCATCAACATCCAAACTATAGCCCCTGTAAGTAATTTTTGTCCTGTAGGCTCTGTAAACAATAATTCAATATAAGGACGGTTAACAAAATAAAGTCCCACAGCAACAACAACTGGCAACGCTCCAATAATCATTGCCGATGCTTTTGCCTCAGCAGATAATGCCTGAACTTTCCTTTGTAATCTAAATCTTGCCCTTATCAATTTTGACAAATTCCCTAGAACTTCAGATAACGAAGCACCAGTTTGCTGCTGAATAGCTATACCAGTAGCAAATAACCTCATTTCTGGTATTGGCATACGCTCTGACGCCATAGCAACTGCTTCATTCATCGGAATACCCAATTTTTGAGAATCATATATCCTACCCATTTCTTCACCCAAAGGACCACCAAATTCTTTTGCCACCATAGCGATAGACTCCGCAGGGGGAATACCTGCTTTTAACATTCTAACCATAGAATCAAGAGCATCGGAAAATTCTTCAAGAAATTTTTTCTGCCTTCTTGCGATTAATCTATTTAAAACAAATCTAGGAAAACCAAAAAGCCCGATAACAGCAAATAAGGGAAGACTTAATGATGGAGCATTTACAGCCACCCCTATTATTATAAAAAGAAACATAGAAGCCACGGAATACCCCCAAATCTTTTCAATCGAAATATCAAGTCCAGCCTGCGCAATTTTACTTTCAATAGAATTTTTATTTTTGCGGTCTTTATGAAATTACATTGTGGAATTGTAGGACTTCCT
>JALTZE010000228.1 GCA_027051315.1 Micavibrio sp. | reverse complement strand
ATAGTAATCCCATCTACTTGGTTAGCATAAATAGATGTTTCACCACCAATAATATTAAACCCTGAGAAAGTAATATTATTACCATTAATATAAACGCCATTATCACTATAAGAAGCATATATATTTGCGCCTAGCGCATTACGTCCTGCTTCTGTAGCATCTAATGAAGGAAATGCAAAAATAGATATAGCTTCCTTATCGGCAATAAGGTTCTCATAATAATTACCATCAGCAACATTAACAGTCCCATTGGCATCAACAAATTCTATAGCCTGTTGTATAGAAGCACTATCACCTAAAACATTAACCACAGTAGCAATCGTGGTTGAGCTATTCCTATCAATATTTTGCTCTGGAGTAATCATATCTTCTCGGCGTTTAACCAAACCATTAAGATTAACAGTATCAGTATTAAAGTTAATTATCCCACTACCTGTGGTGAAATCACCATCAAACTCTGTTTTATCTGCTGTAAATGTAAGATTACCTGTTGTAAGTGAGCTAAGATAAGAAGAAACATCAATTCCAGAATAAACAAATATTTCATCATCTGCTATAAGTTCAACATTAGCTCCTAAAAGCATTGATGATAATGATGTATCAAGTATATATGACTCCCCAATCACATGAGTAGGAGAAACATTAAGTTTCACAGGGTCTATGGTTATTATACCATTATTACCAGAAGCAGACCCCGCCGCAGACATAATGCCAGTTACCGCAAGATAATTTATTCCTGATATTGATATATCACCACCATCACCAATATTGCTTCCTGCATCTGCACGTAAATTTCCTCTAAAAGATACTTTCCCACCGTCAATTTCAATGATACCACCATTCCCCTCATTCAAATTGGAAGAAGCAGATAGATATGATTCTTCGGCTAATGTTATATCATCGCCAAGTACAAGTACGTGACCTCCCTCATAACCTTCGGCATATATATTTCCTCGTATATCTATATTATTTCCCAAGAAAATAATATCACCGCTCCACCCCATATCTGCAAGTGATGAAACATCAATTATACTATCTTCTGTAAGATTTAGGTCATTAGCACCTATTATAAGAAAACCACCATCAGCATTATCACCAACCCCTATAAGATTAGCCGCACCTAAAAAATCAAGATTATTACTTAAAATATCAATTGAACCACCATCACCATCAATCAAAGCAGATGCGTCAAGCTCAGCA
The DNA here is from genome assembly GCA_027051315.1 of Micavibrio sp. Classification (GTDB taxonomy): domain Bacteria; phylum Pseudomonadota; class Alphaproteobacteria; order Micavibrionales; family Micavibrionaceae; genus JALTZE01. The sequence goes on along the minus strand of JALTZE010000228.1, from coordinate 1,071 downwards.
TCTTCATATATTTTTACTTTTTCTGTCCCAGTAATAGATATCTCACCACCACCAGCATTGCCCTTTGCATCAAGACTACCGTAAATCTTCACATTATCACCGTAAAGAACAATTTTTCCTCCCACTTCCATTGCAGCAGAAGCTTCTTCAAAGCCTTCAAGATTAGTTGTACTTCCAACTATAGCCCCAGCAAGGTCTATTTCTAACGGTTTACCAACATTTATAACACCATAATTTTTTATTGAAGAGCTTTCGCTATCTACCGCAAATTCAAATAAATCATCGCCATAAAGGTCTACAGTTACAACCTCTCCTTCAGCCAAAGCAACTGTGCCGTAATTTGCTTCAATAAAGCCATCATTTCTGATATTATTACCAACCAAAGCAATTAAACCATAATTAGCAGCCCTGATATATCCTTTATTAATAATTGCCCCTTCACCAAATTCACTAAGAGTAAATTTATTATCTGTAAAATCTGATATATCTGCATCACCTGTTGATGCAATAAGACCACCAACATCAACAAAAGAGTTTTTGCCGAAAATAATACCATTCTGGTCAAGTATTACAACATTACCATTCGCTCTTAAGATACCATCAAAACTTGTTCCATCTAAATCACCTATGACCTTATTAACTGCAATTGCATCAGAACTAATCTGATTAAATATCAAGGATTCATCAATAGCAGTATCAAGACTATCCCAATTAATTCCTACAACCATACTATTTTGATTTACAGTAGCAGATTTTGCTGTATATGCTATATTTGCACTACCATCTGTAACAACACCATTTTGTGCTCTGGAATAAGCATTACTTGAAAATGCTCCTGCTGCTATTATTGCCGAAGTTGCAAGCAAAGCAGCTTTATAACCAAACGGATAATCTCTTCATGGTAGAAGTCCCTTTATTAATTATATCTATTTAGGAAAGCCATTTAGTTGCATAAAATAGTTGAAAATAAAAATTATTTAGTTATTAATTACAATTATTATTTTTATAGGTCTTAGTTTTTTTATGTTGTTGTTATTAGGGGCGTTTGTTTGTTAAAAAGAAAAGTAACTT
>JALTZE010000227.1:671-2279 GCA_027051315.1 Micavibrio sp. | reverse complement strand
ATTATGTAGTTATATTTAGACAGTCCTCCTGTAAACCATCTTGCTGTTTATATATTTATTTGTTTACACATTATTGTCCTCATATGCTGTTGCTCAACGGCCTGAGTGTAATAAAGTGTTCTTGTATCAATATCATACATTATGTGTGACTGTGCGTGTGCGTATGTGAGCATGTACGATTACAACTAGTTAAAAGGTTGTGGACACAAATTTAGTAAACCTCTTAACGTACTATATGAAGTCTGATCAGATGTTTGTATACTTTAATATTACATTAATTATTAAACATTTTATTCTTTTTCTATTCTTTTTTGATAATTTTTTGCTTCTTTCCTGCTTATAGGACCATAAACACGGTGTTCCATATTATATGAGTTTATTTGTTTTCTTATTATATTTTTGTAATCATTCAGCGCATTTTTACTGATTCTTACATGTTTTAGTTCATGTCCTTTTACTGCTGTTCTTCTGCAAGAGCCTACTTTATGCTCTTTTGCTATATATATTAGCGGGTCAAGTATTAAGGTTACATTTATTTCTAATGGCCAGATGCATATTCTGTTTGGGGCGTATTCTTTCGTTTTTATTGCTAGAGTGAAAGAGGAGTTTATCTCACTTCTTGTCAAGCCGTGAACTTGAGTGATAGCTGATGCTGCATATGGTGAAACCGTATCCGAAGGAATGGAGGTAAGCTCCATAATTGATTTTTTGTAATTATATTTAGTTTTTTTTGTTTTTGCTTTTACTGTTATATCTGTTTTGCCTCTGGATATAGATTTACATACCACACTTGCCTTTTTTGCACTTGCTGGTGCTGGGCTTATTAAAATAGCTATTATTATTATGATAAAATATTTAATTAGATTCATATATTATTATCTTTGCTTTAATTTCTTTGTCTTAGAGCGCTGAATATTTCTTCTCTTTCATCTTTACATAGACCTAAATCTTCTATTTTTTGATATTCTTCCAAAGAATCTACTAGATTTTGCCTTCTATTCCTCTCATCAAGCATTTGGGCTTTTATATATGCCATATTTGATTTTACATGCTGCACCATTTTTGCTGTTATCTCTTCTGACATTCTTGCGTCTATTGGTCCTATTATTGGGGTTTTATCGATTATTTTAAGGATTCTTTGACCAACTTTACCTGCGTATTTATTTACTATATTCCTATCTACATCAACGTGAGTATGCTCATGTTTAAGGATTTCATTATACATACAGCCACCTTTTTTATAATTATTTGCTATGAATATAGTTGGTGAGATATGTATTTTTACTGTTATTTCATCAAAATACAGGCATTTTGTTTTTCTTCCTACTGAACCTATTTTTACTTCTGCTGTCATGCTTATTGCACCTGACATTAAACCTGAAGTGTGGGTTGGGATATTTTCTGCATAAGGGCTTTGAGTGTCTACTTTTTGCATGCTAAGTGCTGCTAAATCTTTTGAATAATCATAGGTAATATCATCTGTTGTTGGAATTATATTTATCTTTGTTTGGCTTTCTGCTTCGCACCAGCTTGGGCGTTCTTCTTCCTCCGCAAATGATAAAGTTGAAATTTGTGAGAATATTACAAGTGAAATTGCTAAAATTGAAA
>JALTZE010000227.1:0-661 GCA_027051315.1 Micavibrio sp. | reverse complement strand
TAACTTTAATAATTATGGTAATTATTTGCAGAAATCAGAAACAGCATTATATTCATTTATATTATCTATCAGCATTTGTTCATGTTTACGTTGCTTTATCATTTCTTGTTTTACTTTGCCTATTACCGTTTTTATTGAGCTTTTCATATATATATCAAGCTGTGCCATTTTATCTTCGTCGACTGGTCCTATATATGATTTTTCTTTGACATGTTTATATAGCGCATCACGTATTTTTTTTGAGTATATTGATGATATTTCCCTGTCTTTCATTATATGTTTCATTTCATGCGTCATTACCGCCTGATGTTTACATGTTCCTTCTTTATATTCTTTTGCTATTAATATTTTAGGATTTATTACTATGTCTACTTTTATTTTGTCATACCACATACAAACCTGACCAGTCGTGGTATTTGTTCTTACCCCATATTTATAGCTGTGTCTAATTTTGATACCACCTTTCATCAATCCCCCTATTTCTGTTTTTATATTTTCTGCATATGGGGATAATGTATCTATATCAAACGCAGATAATTCTGATTTATTTTTTGTAAAATCATATTTTATATCATTGCTTTTAGGAATTATTTCAATCTCAGTTGCTTTTGCGGGAATACACCAGTCATTCTCATCTGCATGTGCTTGCTTAGATAGTGAT